>JAISLN010000297.1 GCA_031290835.1 Prevotellaceae bacterium | reverse complement strand
ACCATTCAGGCAGCGGTCAACTCCGTGCGCGATTATCGCCCCGAGGGCGAAACCAAGATTTTTATCCGAAAGGGCGTGTACCGGGAAAAGCTGGTCATTCCGGCCTGCAAAACCAACATCACGCTGATTGGCGAAAGCGCGAGCGAAACGATTATCACCTACAGCGACCACGCCAACATCAACCAAATGGGGACGTTCAAAACCTACACGCTGCTGGTGCTGGGGAGCGACTTCCGGGCGGAAAACCTTACCGTAGAAAACAGCGCACCGCCGCTGGGGCAGGCGGTGGCGGTGCACGTAGAGGGCGACCGCGCCGTTTTTAAGGGTTGCCGGTTTTTGGGGAATCAGGACACCCTGTTTACGGGCAACGGCGACAGCCGGCAGTACTACGCCAATTGCTACGTTGAGGGCACCACCGACTTCATCTTTGGCCCCGCCACGGCGTGGTTTGAGCGCTGCACCATCAGGAGCAAAAAAAATTCGTACATAACGGCCGCCTCCACCCCGCAAAACCACGAATTTGGCTACGTCTTTAACCGCTGCACGCTGGTGGCCGATTCCGGCGTTGGCAAGGTGTACCTTGGGCGTCCGTGGCGCAGCTACGCCGCTGTGCTGTTCATGCGTTGCAGCATGGGCGAGCATATTCTTCCCGCAGGATGGCACAATTGGAGCGCGCCGGAGCGCGAGCAAACGGCTCGCTACGCCGAATTTCGGAACACGGGCGCAGGCGCAGACGCCTCGCAGCGCGTGCTGTGGTCGCGCAGGCTAAGCCCCGAAGAGGCGGAAAAATATACCCCGCAAAACGTCCTGAAAGGCTGCGACGCTTGGAACCCGGCAGGCGCGGACGGTGAGTAGGCGTGTTGACCAAAGTGCCGGAAAATGAGCGGTAGATATTGTGCTTTTTACAATATTCAAATGGTTGATTGATAGCAATTTTGTGTTAAAAGTTGCGCACAGAAAAACAAAATTGCTACCTTTGCGCCTTAATTCAACAGGTTGGTATGGAAAACTATTCGAGCACAAAGGCTCTTTTTATTACAGTGTCGGTAGATTGCGTGATTTTGGGGTTTGACGGCAAATCTCTCCAAACGCTCCTGATGAGCAGGCAGGGGAAGGAAACAAATAGCGAATACAACGATTTCAAATTTCCCGGTAGCATTATCTACGCTAACGAAGATTTGGACATGGCGGCGGAGCGAGCCGTGAGGGATATTACGGGGCTGAAAAATATAAAGCTGCGGCAGTTCAAAAGCTTCGGCGCACCGGACAGGACGAGCAGCCTGCGCGATACGCGGTGGCTCGAAAATGCTACGCGCCAAAAAGTAGGCCGCATCGTTACGGTGGGCTACATTACGCTCATCAAAATGAGCCGACGGGTGGGCACGTTCTCAAAGGAGTACGACGTAAAATGGTTTGACGTGACGGACACCTCCGTGAAGCTGGCCTTTGACCACAGCCTGATCCTGTCCGAGGCGCTTGCGGAAATACGCCGTCAGGTAACCTACAACCCGGCTATCATCTTTGACCTGCTGCCCAAAAAGTTTACGGCGCGAGAGCTGCGCATGGCCTATAGCACCCTGTTCAACAAAAGCTACGACGTGCGCAACTTCTACAAGAAGTTTATAGAAAACGAAAAATACATTGTTGATTTGGAGGAAAAGGAGCGCAACGTAACGCACCGCGCCGCGCGCTACTTTCGCTTCGACCGCAAGGCGTACATGAAAATGCACGGCATTAAGTAGGACGACAAAAACACGACCTAAAAAATTTTTTTAAGATAAAAATCCATTGAGCGTAGCCATTATTAAGTACAACGCCGGAAATATTTTTTCGGTAGAAAACGCCATGAAGCGTATCGGTCGGGAGGCTGTGGTTACCGACAATCCCGACGTTATTCGCGCCGCCGACAGGGTCATCTTTCCGGGCGTTGGCGAGGCGGGCACCACCATGCAGTACCTGCGCGAGCACGGGCTGGATACGCTCATTCGCAGCTTGAGACAGCCCACGCTCGGCGTCTGCATTGGCCTGCAGCTCCTGTGCGCCTACTCCGAAGAGGGCGACACGGAGTGCCTCGGCATTTTTGATGAGCGCGTAAGCCGCTTCAGACCGGGCGAGCACAAAATTCCCCACATCGGATGGAATACCATTCAAACAACAGAATCTCCGCTGTTTGCAGGGCTGCCCAAAGAGCCATACGTGTACTACGTGCACAGCTACTGCGCAGAGCTTGGCGCACATACCATTGCCGCCACCGACTACGCGCAGCCATTTAGCGCCGCGCTGCACAAGGACAACTTCTATGCCGTGCAGTTTCACCCCGAAAAAAGCGCACAGGCAGGCGAGCAAATCCTGAAAAATTTTCTGCAAATATCGTAACCTGAAAAACTTTGCCTACAAAATGCTTGCCAAACGTATCATTCCCTGCCTTGACGTTAGAAACGGGCGCACCGTAAAGGGCGTTAACTTTGTCAACATCCGCGACGCCGGCGACGCGGTGGAGCTGGGCGCCGCCTACAGCCGCGAAGGCGCCGACGAGCTGGTGTTTCTGGATATTACCGCCTCGCACGAAGGGCGAAAAACATTTGCCGAGCTGGTAAAAAAAATTGCGCGGCACATCAACATTCCGTTTACGGTGGGCGGCGGTATCAACGAGCTGCGGGACGTGGCGGAGCTGCTTGCCGCCGGCGCCGACAAGGTGTCGGTCAACTCTGCCGCGCTTCGCCGGCCGGAGTTCATCGACGAAATTGCAAAAAATTTCGGCAACCAGGTGGTTACGTGCGCCATTGACGCCAAGCTTGAGCACAACCGCTGGACGTGCTACCTGAACGGCGGGCGCA
Organism: Prevotellaceae bacterium; assembly: GCA_031290835.1. GTDB lineage: Bacteria > Bacteroidota > Bacteroidia > Bacteroidales > UBA932 > JAITMY01. The sequence continues at coordinate 172 of JAISLN010000297.1, read as the reverse complement.
TACCCACCGACAGGGACCTGTTTGGCTGGGCAAAGGAGGCCGAAAGCCGCGGCGCAGGCGAAATTCTTTTTACCAGCATGAACCACGACGGCGTAAAGCAGGGCTTTGCGTGCGACGCGCTGGCGCAGCTCGCCGCATCGCTGGGCATTCCGGTGATTGCCTCCGGCGGCGC
>JAISLN010000296.1 GCA_031290835.1 Prevotellaceae bacterium | reverse complement strand
AAAAAATATCAAAAATTACAATACTTAAATCATTTTGTAGGTACATTTGCTCAAACAAAAGCGGTATTTTTGGAAATTCATCTTACGTTAACGGTTTACTAAAAAAAGAAAAACAGCATTATGAAAAAAAAGTACCTTACGCTGCTCCTTGCAGCAACATTCGGCGCAGGCGCTTCGGCGCAAGATTTATTTCCCGACGGAACGCCCGTTCCCGCTTGGTTTCGCCAAAGCAGCGTGGTGGATGCGAGCGCGCTGGGCAGGCATTTTCGCCTTACGGACTACGGCGTGGCGAACGACAGCACTATCCTGCAAACAGAAAAAATACAAGCCGTCATCGACGAGGCGCACCGCGCCGGCGGGGGCGTGGTGGTGGCGCCGCGGGGAACGTTTCTCAGCGGCTCCCTCTTCTTCAAACCCAAAACGCACCTGCACCTGGAGGAAGGCGCGGTGCTGAAGGGGAGCGACGACGTCAGCAATTTTGCCGTGGTGAAAACCCGCATGGAGGGGCAAACGCTCAAATACTTTGCGGCGCTGGTCAACGCCGACAGCGTAAACGGATTCACCATTTCGGGCAGGGGAACGCTCGACGGAAACGGGCTTCGCTACTGGAAATCCTTTTGGCTGCGCCGGCAGGTCAACCCACAGTGCACCAACATGGACGAGCTCCGTCCGCGCTTAGTGTACATTTCCAACAGCCGCGACGTGCAGCTATCGGGCGTGCGCTTAGTAAACTCGCCCTTCTGGACAACGCACCTCTACAGGTGCGAAAACGTGCAGCTGCTCAACCTGCACATCACCTCGCCGGCCGCCCCGGTAAAGGCGCCCAGCACCGACGCCTTGGACGTTGACGCCTGCCGCAACGTGCTCGTCAAGGGTTGCTACATGTCGGTGAACGACGACGCCATTGCGCTGAAGGGCGGCAAAGGCCCGGAGGCGGACAAGGACGCCAACAACGGCGCCAACCGCAACATCATCATCGAGGATTGCCGGTTTGGGTTTTGCCACAGCGCGCTCACCTGCGGCAGCGAGTCCATCCTCAGCCAAAACGTCATCTTCCGTCGCTCCACGGTGGACAAGGCCGGCCGCCTGCTTCGCCTCAAGATGCGCCCCGACACCCCGCAGCGCTACGAGCACATCCTCGTGGAGGGCGTTACCGGAAATGCCACCGCGCTTATCGACGTCAACCCGTGGACGCAATTTTTCGACCTCAAGGGGCGCAAGGAGCCTATCCCTTCCTACGCAAGCAACATCACCATGCGCAACATCACCCTCAATTGCAGCACCTTTTTCAACGTTACCGGCTCGGCGCAGTACACGCTTTCGGACTTCACGTTTGAAAACCTGAACATCAGCGCAAGCAAAAAACCGGAGCTGAACGCCGGCTACATAAGCAACTTTACGCTGAAAAACGTGGTGGTGAACGGAGCGAAAGTGAATAGTAATGAGTAATGAATAGTGAATAACGAATAATGAATAGTTAATAACCATGTTGAAGTCTGAAGAAATAACCCGATTATTTGGCCAATTTGAAAGCGTTGCTGCCGAATACAATGGAATTGAATGCTGGAGCGCTCGTGAGCTGCAACCCTTATTGGGCTACACGCAGTGGCGTAATTTCTTGAACACCATAGAGAAAGCCAAAGAAGCTTGCCGTAATGCCGGAGCAAATGCTTCTGATCATTTTGCTGGCGTCAGCAAAACGATACCGATGCCAAAAGGCGCTGAAAAAGAGATAGATGACATTCTCCTTACGCGCTATGCCAGCTACCTGATTGCGCAAAACGGCGACAGCCGGAAGCCGGAAATTGCCTTTGCGCAAACTTACTTTGCCGTTCAAACCCGTCGCTCGGAGCTCATTGAGCAACGGCTGCAGGAGGCGGAAAGGGTAGAAGCGCGCGCTAAGCTGCGCGAAACGGAAAAAATGCTCTCCGGCGTGCTGTATGAGCGTGGCGTGGATGACAAAGGCTTTGCCCTTATCCGCTCAAAAGGCGATAAAGCGCTGTTCCGCTTAGATACGGCTCAGCTGAAGCGTAAATTCGGCGTGCCGGAGAACCGTCCGGTGGCGGACTTTTTGCCAACGGTAAGCATCAAGGCCAAAGACTTTGCGGCGGCAATGACTGCCGAAAATGTGCAGCTTAAAAACCTTACAGGCGTTCCGGCTATCGAAAAGGAGCACGTAGAAAATAATCTCGGGGTACGCAAAATCATGATTGAGCGCGGACTTGTTCCCGAAAATTTGCCTCCTGCCGAAGATGTAAAAAAGGTCGAACGGAGGTTGAAATCCGAAAAAGACAATATCACAAAGTTAGGCTAACGTATGAATTTCATTATCTCGGCGTGCCTTGCGCCGCTTACGCTCGCCGCCATGCAGGATGGCGAATTGATAGACCGGACGTACGCGTTTGGGAACGGCCGCGCTGATGGCATCCCCGTCGCCGCTACCTGCCTGTACGCCGACGGGGCGGGCTACGGCTTTGACCTGACGCCGCCTCCGGCGGACGCAGGCGGCGCGTGCACCGCCGACAGCGCGTTTTTCTTTTCGGCGGACTTGCCGGAGGGCGATTACGACGTAACGCTCCTGCTGGGAAATCCCGACCACGATGCGGAAATTACCGTCAGGGGGGAGTCGAGGCGGTTGCTCCTCGAAAAAATCAAAACGCGAAAAGGCGCGTACAGCGAGCAATCGTTTACCGTGAACATCCGCGGCAGGCGCATCAGCGCCGACAGGGAAGTGCGCCTCAAGCCGCGCGAGGTGCACAAGCTCAGCTGGGACGGCAAGCTCACGCTGGAGCTCAACGGCGTACACCCCGGCGTGCGGAGCATCCGCATCAGGCGAGCGGAAAAACCGCTGACCGTGTTCCTCTGCGGCAACTCCACCGTAGTTGATCAGGACAACGAGCCGTGGTGCGGGTGGGGGCAAATGATACCGCGCTTTTTCCGGCAGGGCATTTCGTTTGCCAACTACGCCGAATCGGGCGAGGCGGCAAACACCTTTATCGCCGCCGGACGGCTGGAGAAGCTGCTCACGCAGGCCAAAGCCGGAGATTACATTTTGGTGGAGTTTGGGCATAACGACCAAAAGCAAAAGGGCGAGGGCAAAGGCGCGTGGCTGTCGTACACGCAAAACCTGCGCACCTTCATTGCCGAAGCCCGCAGGCGCGGCATGAAGCCGGTGCTGCTAACGCCGGTGAGCAGGCGCACCTTTGACGAAAGCGGAAAAATTGTCAACTCCCACGGCGATTACCCGGACGCTGTCCGCAAGCTTGCCGCCGACGAAAACGTCCCGCTGATTGACCTCCACAAAATGACTGCAATCCTCTACGAGGCGTGGGGCCGCGAGGCGTCGAAAAAAGCCTTTGTGCACTATCCGGCGGGAACTTTTCCCGGGCAGGCGGCGGCGCTGGAGGATGACACCCACTTCAACGCCTACGGTGGCTACGAAGTTGCCAAGTGCGTGGTGGAGGGAATACGCGAAAACCGGCTTGCGGATATTTTGCAGCTCCTGCGCCCCGACTATGCGCCGTTTGACCCGAAGCAACCGGATGAGGTAGAGCGATTTTCGCTGCCCCTAAGCCCGTTTACGGAGGTGGAAAAACCGGAGGGGAATTAGCTGAGAGTTAAGAGTTTTTAATTTTTATACATTAATTTAAAAAAAATATTGAAGCCGCAATTATCTTAAAAAATATAAGTTGATAAAATGCTTTGAATTTTAAATCTGAAAAAATCATGAAAAATCTTTTTACCGCTGCGACCCTTTGCGTCGCCCTGTGCGCTGCTGCGCCAAGCGGTTTTTGTGCCGAAAAATCGCGCCAAATGGAGCGGCTCAACAGAGGCTTGGTTGCCGTGAAGTGCGACTCCGGCGTTTTCCTCAGCTGGCGGCTGCTGGGCGACGAAGACCCGCAAGCGCTCTTTGACGTTTACCGAAATGGGGAGAAAATCAGCACGCAACCCTTGGCGGGCGCAACCTGCTGGACAGACGCCGCCGGTACGCCCGCCGACCGGTACGCCGTGAAAGCCTTTGCCGACGGCAAGGAGCAACCCGCCTCGCCAACGGTTGCCCCGTGGGGCAAGCCCTACATGACGCTACAGCTCAACCGTCCGCCGCTGGATACGGCGGTGGTGGGCATGATGCAGCGCTGGGAGCGGGGATTTGGGCGCGGGCGCGGCGGCGGCTTCAGCGGCTACATGCCAAACGATTGCAGCGTGGGAGACCTCGACGGCGACGGCGCCTACGAAATTATTGTGAAGTGGAACGCGCGGGCGCGGGACAACGCGCACGCGGGCGCAACCGACCCCGTGCTGCTGGACGCCTACAAGCTCGACGGAACGCACCTCTGGCGAATTGACCTGGGCGTAAACATTCGGGCAGGTGCGCACTACACGCAATTCATGGTGTACGATTTGGACGGCGACGGAAAGGCGGAGCTGGTCTGCAAAACTGCGCCGGGTACAAAGGACGGGCAGGGGAAAAACGTCGTACTCGGCAGCGACGACCCCAACGCCGACTACCGCAATGAGGCGGGCTACATCATATCGGGTCCCGAATACCTCACCGTGTTTAACGGCGCTACGGGCGCCGAAGCTGCAACCATCCCCTACAACCCGCCGCGCGGCAGCAGCATGCGCGAAACGTGGGGCGACGACAAGGGCAACCGCGTTGACCGCTTCTTAGCCTGCATTGCCTACTTGGATGGCGTTCATCCTTCGGTGGTTATGTGTCGCGGATACTACACCCGCGCCGTGCTGGCGGCGTACGATTTTGACGGAAAAACGCTCAAAGAGCGATGGGTGTACGATTCGGGCACGGCAAAGGATACAAAAAACACGGCCTACGGGCAGGGCAACCACAGCATTGCCCCCGGCGACGTGGACGGCGACGGCTTCGACGAAATCACCTACGGCGGCGCCTGCATAGACCACGACGGCACGCTGCTCTACTCCACCGGCTTGGGGCACGGCGACGCGCACCACCTCTCCGACCTCGACCCCGACCGACCCGGCCTGGAGCTGTTTGACGTTCACGAAACCAAGCCCAGCCCCGCCGGCGTGGAGCTTCGGGACGCCCGCACGGGCGAGCGGCTCTTTGGGCGGCCCACCACCATTGACGTGGGCAGAGGGTTGGCCGCCGATATTGACCCCAAGCATCGCGGATTTGAGTTTTGGAGCTCGGCAAGCGACAGCGTTTACAGCATCAGGGGAGAGGTGATTTCTACCAAAAAGCCGTCGGCCAACTTCCGCATCTACTGGGACGGCGACCTGCAGGACGAGCTGCTGGACGGCGTAAAGCTCGACAAGTGGGACGGAAACCGCGCTGTGCGTATGGTGAACTTTGCCGATTTTGGCGCGCGCTCCATCAACGGAACCAAGCAAAACCCCTGCCTGAGCGCCGATATTTTCGGCGACTGGCGCGAGGAGGTGATACTCTACAGCGGCGACGACCCAAGCCAGCTGATGATTTTTACCACCACCATGCCCACCGAGCACCGAATGGCTACCCTCATGCACGACCCGCTGTACCGCCTCGGCGTAGCCGTCCAAAACGTAGCCTACAACCAGCCGCCGCATCTGGGTAAGTATGTGGGAAAGTGAGAGCTAATAAATAAGGGTTAAAGGTGCACATATTTCCTCGCGAACAAGGAACAAGCATCAGTTTTTGTAAATTATTAATTATCTAACATTCCAAATTTTCCAAATGAAAATTCAAAAATTCTTACCGATAGCGTCGTGTAGCCTTTTGCTGGCTTGCAGCCAGCCGATAGGCACGGTTGATACTGCCGGTACGATAGGTACGGCAGAGGTTGCTACAGACGCAAGCGCTCCCCTGCACCTGCTCAAGCCCAGCTACCGAACTCCCTACGGCATACCCTCGCAGGACTCCATCCGGGCGGCGCTAGGCAGGGTGCTGGCCTACGTGGAAAAGGAAACCCCCACGCAGGTGATAGATGCTCGCACCCGGCAGCCGGTGGAGCTGCGGGATATTGACGCTCACTCGTGCCTGCAGCGCGGGGCGTT
>JAISLN010000295.1 GCA_031290835.1 Prevotellaceae bacterium | reverse complement strand
CGCTCGCGGGTAAGCCCAAATTTTTCGCCGATTTCCTCCAGCGTCATCTCCTGCTGCCCAATGCCAAACACGTACTTCACAATATCGCGCTCGCGGTCGGTGAGGGTGGAGAGGGCGCGGTCTATTTCGCGCGAAAGCGATTCGTTGATTAGCCCGCGGTCGGCGCTGGGCGAATCGTTGTTTACCAGCACGTCGAGGAGGTTGTTGTCTTCGCCGTCCACAAAGGGCGCATCGACCGATACGTGGCGCCCCGATACCTTGAGCGTATCGGCTACCTTGTCTTTGGGTATTTCCAGCACGCGCGACAGCTCGTCTGCCGATGGGGCGCGCTCGTGCTCCTGCTCAAACTTGGCCAAGGCTTTGTTTATTTTGTTGAGCGAGCCCACCTGGTTGAGCGGCAGGCGCACAATGCGCGACTGCTCGGCCAAGGCCTGCAGAATGGATTGGCGAATCCACCACACGGCGTAGGAAATGAACTTGAAGCCGCGCGTTTCGTCAAACTTTTCGGCGGCTTTTATCAGGCCGAGGTTTCCCTCGTTGATGAGGTCGGGCAGGCTCAAGCCTTGGTTTTGGTACTGCTTTGCCACAGATACCACAAACCTCAGGTTGGCGCGGGTAAGCTTTTCGAGCGCGGCCTGATCACCCTTTTTGATGCGCTGCGCCAGCTCCACCTCGTCTTCGACCGAAATAAGCTCCTCCCGCCCTATTTCCTGCAGGTACTTGTCCAGCGAAGCGCTTTCGCGGTTGGTAATTGATTTTGTTATTTTAAGTTGCCTCATATAATCCTGATTTTATTAGTTTCAATTTTTACGTTAATCGAAGCCTACTGCGTAGTATGCCACTACTCCGTTGGGGTAAATTCCCTCAATAAGCGCGGCTTCGTTGCTCAGCGTACTCAAAATTCTCAGCACGTCGCTTACGCTGCTCACCGGCGTGCGGTTTATGCGGGTTATGATGTAGCCCTTCTTGACGCCGTGCTGCATCAGCTTACCCTGCTTTACGTCCACCACCTGCACGCCGTTGGCTATGCGGAGCGCGCGCTTGGTGCTGGCGTCAATTTCCTTGAGCGAAGCCCCCAGCACGTTTGGGATATCGCTGTCGCCGGGCTTTACCAAGCTTGTGGTGCCGGCTTTGTTTCTTAGAATAACGTTGATGTATTTTGTTTTATTGTCCCTATTCACGGCAAGCGAAATTTGGTCGTTGGGGCGGAATTTGCTGATTTGCTCCTGCAGCTGCGAGGCTGTATTTACCGGTATATCGTTTACCCTGAGCACCACGTCGCCTTTCTTTACGCCGGCTTGCGCTGCGGCTCCACCCTCGTTCACGCCGGCAATCAGCACGCCCTGTATCTCCTTAATGTCGTATTCCTTTGCCGTTTCGGAGGTGAGCTCTTGCAGCATAACGCCCAGCACTGCGCGCTGCACCACGCCAAACTCAATGATGTCTGCCGCCACCTTGTTGACAATGCTGCTCGGCACGGCAAACGAATATCCGGTAAACGATCCCGTTGGCGATGCAATGGCGGTGTTGATGCCCACCAGCTCGCCGCGCGTGTTCACGAGCGCTCCTCCGCTGTTGCCCGGGTTGACTGCCGCGTCGGTTTGGATGAACGATTCTATCTTGAAGTTATCGGACAGGATGTTGATGTTGCGCGCCTTTGCGCTCACAATACCGGCGGTGACGGTGGAGGTGAGGTTGAGGGGGTTGCCCACCGCCAGCACCCATTCGCCCACGCGCAGCTCGTCGGAGTTGCCTATGGCCACAAAGGGCAGGTCTTTTCCGTCTATCTTAATCACGGCAATGTCGGTGCCGGGGTCTGCGCCTACCAGCTTGGCGGCGAACGTGCGCTTGTCGTTGAGCGTAACGTGGATTTGCTCGGCTCGCTCTATCACGTGGTTGTTGGTTACGATGTAGCCATCGGTGGATAGGATTACGCCCGACCCCATGCCCTGCGCGGGTTGCGGCTCGTGGTAGTAGTGCCTGAAGCCGTAGAAAAAGTCGAGAATAGATTCGGGGGAGCGCTGCACGCTGCGCGTGTAGCTCGTTGTAACGTGCACCACCGCGTTTATCGTTTTTTCGGCGGCAACCGTAAAATCTACGCCTCCCGCCGCCGCTGCCGCGCTTTGCGACGAAAAAACAGAGGGAATGGCGTACGTTGCTGCGCTCTGTTCGCCGCTGTCCGCCGGTGTTGTTGAAATGTGCGCCACCGTTAGCGCCACCGCTGCACCTACGGTAGCAGCGACCAATCCGGATATAAAAATGTGCTTTTTCATAATTGTGTTGTGTAGTTATTATACGTTGGTTTATGGAATTTGTTTCAAAATATTGCCTTTGAGGTTTTAAGCTTAGGTTATATTTTGGGGGTGCAGCTTTTTTGGCAACGTCCGTAAAGCTACCTATCAAGTATCGTACCATCAGGCGTTGCCTTGTAATTCTGTCACCATATTGATATTTATTAGCTGAATGAAGCGCGTTTATCGTTGATATTTATGTTCCTTTGTATGCAATTTTGTCAGCATATAATATGCCCATAGCCACGCTCACTACCGATTGGGGGACGTCCGACTACTACGTTGCGGCGCTCAAGGGACGCATCCTAAGCGCGTGCCCGGAGATTTGCATTGTTGATATTTCGCACGAACCGTCGTACCTTGAGAGCATTGCTCAGGGCGCCTACCAGCTGCGCCACGCCTACCCGTTTTTTCCCAAGGGCAGCATTCACGTTGTGGGGGTGTGCAGCGAGGCGTACCCCGAAGAGCCGTTTATAGCGGCGGAGGCCAATGGCCAGCTGTTTATTTGCAAAAACAACGGCTTTTTGAGCCTCGTGCTCGACGATTTTGTCAGCGCAACCGCCATAGCGCCGCCGGCAGAGCGCGCGGCAAGCTTCGGCATGCTGCATGCTGTTCCGCCGGCCGTACAACAGCTGCTGCACGGTGCGCCGGTGGGCAGCCTTGGCGAGGCGATAACGCCGAAAGCGTTTACGCAGCCGCAGCCCATTGTGCGCTTTGACCCAACGGAAATCGCCGCCGGGCAAGGCGTCAAGCCCCGCGTGGACGCCATCGTTGGGCACATCCTGCACATCGACAGCCACGGAAATGTCATTACCAACATCACGCGCGAGCTGTTTTACGGCAGCGCACACGATAGACCCTATACCATTCTTATCAACAGCACCCGCTACTCCCTTTCGCAGGTGGGCAGCACCTACGACAGCGTAAGCGGCGGCATGCCCGTGGCGTTTTTCAACGCGCAGGATTTGCTCGAAATTGCCGTAAATCAGGGCAACGCAAGCCACCTCTACCGGCTCGACAGCGCCGGTAGCATCACCATTAAATTTCAAAATTAAATGTAAATGAACGAAACCTTACAATCCTTTGAGCGCCTGCTCAACATCATGAACGAGCTGCGCGAAAAATGCCCGTGGGACAGGGAGCAAACCATCGGCAGCATCCGGCCGCTCACCATTGAGGAAACGTATGAGCTGAGCGAGGCCATTATGGAGGGCGACCTGCAGAGCGTCCGCAAGGAGCTGGGCGACCTGCTGCTGCACATTGTTTTCTACGCCAAGATAGCGTCCGAAAGTAGCGCCTTTGGCATGAAGGACGTCATCGACGGACTCTGCGAAAAGCTCATTTACCGGCATCCGCACGTGTTTGGCGAGCATCAGGCGGACAGCGCGGGGCAGGTCGTCAAAAATTGGGAGCAGCTCAAGCTGAAGGAAAAGGGCGGCAACAAGACCGTGCTGTCGGGCGTTCCCGCGTCGCTGCCCACGCTCATAAAGGCGCGGCGCGTGCAGGAAAAGGCGAGGGCGGTAGGCTTCGACTGGGAGCAGCGCGAGCAGGTGTGGGACAAGGTGCAGGAGGAGCTGGACGAGCTGCGCGTGGAGGTGAAAAAGGCGGACGACAACAAAATGGAGGAGGAGTTTGGCGACCTCCTTTTTGCTATGGTCAACGCCGCCCGCCTCTACGACATCGACCCCGAAACGGCGCTGGAGCGCACCAACAAAAAATTCATCCGCCGCTTTGGGTATCTGGAGGAGCAAACCATCAAAAAGGGAAAGCCGCTCACGCAAATGACGCTGGAGGAAATGAACAAAATTTGGGAGGAGGCCAAGAGCCATGAAAATAGTATTTCTTGACCGCGCCACGCTTGGCGACTCAAGCCTTGCCCCGCTTGAGCGGCTGGGCGAGCTGACCGTGTACGACGATACCGCCGGCGAGGTCGAGGTGGTGGAGCGCTGCAAGGGCGCCGACGTTATCATCTGCAACAAGACAAAAATTACCGCCTCCGTCATGGAGGCGCTGCCCGGGCTGCGCCTGATTTGCATTGCCGCAACGGGGATGAACAACGTTGACCTGAAGTGCGCCGCGCAAAAAAACATTGCCGTGAGGAACGTTGCCGCCTACTCCACCGACAGCGTAGCGCAGGTAACGTTTGCGCTGCTGCTGTCGCTCATGCACAGCGCCGCCTACTTCGACGCCTACGTCAAGGGCGGAGCCTACGCGCAGAGCAAGCTGTTTACGCACTACGGCCGCTCGTTCTGCGAGCTTGCGGGCAAGCGCTTCGGGATAATCGGCATGGGGAACATTGGGAAGCGCGTTGCCGCCATCGCCGAGGCGTTTGGAGCGCACGTTGCCTACTACTCCACCAGCGGACAAAACCTTGCCGCGCCCTACCTCCGGCTGCCGCTCAACGAGCTGCTTAAAACTTCGGACGTGGCGAGCATCCACGCACCGCTCAACCGCAGCACCTACAACCTGATTGACTACCCGCAGCTGCGGCAAATGAAGCCCACGGCGTACCTCGTGAACGTGGGGCGCGGAAAAATTGTGAACGAAGCCGCGCTTGCCCGTGCGCTCAACGAAAACCTCATTGCCGGCGCTGCGCTCGACGTGTTTGAGCACGAGCCCATCAACCCCGACAACCCGCTGCTAAGCGTCAGCAACCCCGAAAAGCTGATGCTTAGCCCCCACATCGGTTGGCTAAGCGTGGAGGCGCGCAGGAGGTTGGTGGAAAAGGTGGCGGAGAATTGCAGGCTGCCGTGAGCTGTGGGGTAGCTGCTGCAAAAAAAAATCCCGCTACGGATGGCGCCGTAGCGGGATTTTTGTTGCAGCTGTTGCAGCTTAGCATTTTGCCTCAAAGCTCCTCATGCAGTCCACCAGCGCCTGCACGCTCGCGAGCGGGAGAGCGTTGTAGATGGAGGCGCGAAATCCGCCTACGGAGCGGTGCCCCTTGATGCCCACCATTCCCGCAGCCTTTGCTGCGCTCATAAACTCCTCCTCCCTGCCCTTGTACTTTTCGGTCATTACAAAGCAAACGTTCATCAGCGAGCGCGAGGCTTTGTCGGCGACGCCTGCAAACGCTTTGCTTTCGTTGTCGAGGTAGCTGTACAGCGTATCGGCCTTCTTTTGGTTGAGCGCGGCGATAGCCTGCAAGCCGCCCTGCGCCTTAATCCACTTGAGCGTTTCGCACATGGCGTAAACGGCAAAGACCGGCGGCGTGTTGAAGAGCGATTTTTCGGCAATGTGGGTGCGGTAGTCAAGCATGGTGGGGATGGCTCGCTGCACCTTGCCCAGCAGCGCCTCCTTTACGATGACAAAGGTAACGCCGGCCGGCCCCACGTTCTTTTGCGCACCGCCGTACATCACGCCGTACTTCGACACGTCTATCGGGCGGCTCATGACGTCGCTGCTCATGTCCGCAACCAAGGGCACGGGGCTGTCTATGTCCTCGTGCAGCTCGGTGCCGTAGATGGTGTTGTTGGTGGTGATGTGCAGGTAGTCCACGTCGCGGGGGATGTTGGTGATGGCGGGGTAGTAGGAATAATTTTTGTCGGCCGACGAGGCGATAACGCTGACTTCCCCAAAGAGCTTAGCCTCCTTTATCGCTTTTTTTGCCCACACGCCGCTCTCCACGTAAGCGGCCTTTGCGCCCAGCAGGTTGTAGGGCAGCATGCAGAACTGCAAGCTCGCGCCGCCTCCCAGGAAGAGCACGTGGTAGCCCTCCGGTATGTTGAGCAGCTCCTTCCAGAGCGCGATACACTCGTTGTTGATAGCTTCAAAATC
>JAISLN010000294.1 GCA_031290835.1 Prevotellaceae bacterium | reverse complement strand
GACTTTTCGATGTGGTATCGCTCGTCCACCTCGCTGTTTATTTCCAGCCCCAGCTCCTTGCCCGTGGCGGGCATCAGCTGCCAGAAGCCCACCGCTCCGGCGGGAGAGGTTACCTGCTGCAGGCCGCTCTCGGCTACGCACAGGTACTTGAAGTCGTCCGGGATACGGTTGCTCTTCAGCATGGCTTCAATGAGGGGAAAGTAGCGGCTGGTTTGCTTAATAATCAGGAGCATTTGGGAGTGCCAGAACATGTTGACCGTCAGCTCGCGCTCTAGGCTTTCGCGCGTATCAAAGTTTTCGAGGGGAATTTTTTCTCCTGCAAACTCAAGCGTGGCGGGCAGCTCCGGCACGTACACGCTTTGCTGTGCAGACAAGCTCGCCGCGGGGCGCTCCTCCACCTCTACCGATTTGTTGCGCCGTGAAAAAGCCTGACCCTGCACATCTCCCCAAAGTATAACGAACAGCGCCCCAACGGTGAAGAGGATAAGCGTGGTGCGCGTGGATTTGAACAATTGCATTGGAACAATAAACTTTAGGCTGCAAAAGTAGCTATTTTTTTTGGGATAAAAATGCTTGGGATATAATTTCAGCCGGAGGGGCGCTTCAAGTTGTCGCTTTGCCGCTCTCGCGGATAATTCCGTGGGGTAGGGTGTTGAAAGGACGAAATTTTTCTTCCGAAAATCATTTCGTAGAAATTTGAAAATGAGATTATTGATGCAATTATTGGGGCAAAAATCAGCGGAAAAAAATCGGCAGAAAAATTACGCAGGTCTGAACACCCTACCCGTAGGGATTAACCCTGCGAGCGACAAGCTGAAAATACATTTCGGCGCGCGCCGCATACTACGGTAAAAAAAGCGGTGGGCTTGGGCGCAAATTTGGCGCTTTTCTTTTTTTTTGAGGGGGGAGGGCGGCGTCAGGCTGAGGGCGGTGGGCGTCGAAAACCTTATTTAGGAGTAGGTATGCGTTTTTCTTGCAGATTTGTCTAAAAAGCATTAAAACAAACCATCATATCAGAAAGAATTCAAATATTCTATCTTTTAAGTTTTTTTAGTAGAAATATATCTAAGGATATTTGGCAGTATCCAATTTATTTAACTATCTTTAAAATTTGAAAAATGGGCAGATGATTGAAATGAAAATCATTGTGTATGAATTATTTATGTAAATAGAAAATAGCTGAATGGGTAAAAAAATCAGGAGTGCGCTTCTTTCGGTATTTTACAAAGATGGGCTTGATGAGATAGTTCAATACCTTGACAATAACGGCGTTAAAATATATTCGACGGGCGGAACGCTTAGCTTTATCGAGGGGCTTGGCGTGCAGGCTCACTCGGTGGAAAGCCTCACCGGCTACCCGTCTATCCTTGGCGGGCGCGTGAAAACGTTGCACCCCAAGGTCTTTGGCGGCATACTCGCTCGCCGCAACAACCCCGATGACTGCAAGCAGCTGGAGCAGTACGAGATTCCCGAGGTGGACTTGGTGGTAGCGGATTTATACCCGTTTGAGGAAACGCTGTCTGGGGGCGCTTCGGAGGCCGAAGTAATCGAAAAAATAGATGTTGGCGGTATGTCGCTCATCCGCGCCGCCGCAAAGAACTATAGCGACGTTGCCGTTGTAGCCTCCCGCCGCCAGTACGCCGAACTCTTATCCATGCTTAAGGAAAACGGCTGCGGCACTACGCAGGCCAACCGCAAATACCTGGCAGCGCAGGCGTTCAACGTAACGAGCCACTACGATAGCGCCATTTTTTCCTACTTCAACCTCAGCGAACGCATACCCTCGTTTAAGCAAAGCGTACAGGGCTCCATGCCGCTGCGCTACGGCGAAAATCCACACCAAAAGGCGGCTTTTTACGGCAGCTTTGGCGACATGTTTGAGCAGCTGCACGGGAAAGAAATTTCGTACAACAACCTGCTTGATATTGACTCCGCCGTGAGCCTCATCCGCGAGCTTGCCGAGCCTTCGTTTGTCATTCTCAAGCACAGCAACGCCTGCGGCGCCGCTTCGCGCCCCACGCTGGCGGAGGCATGGGCTGCCGCGCTTGCCGGCGATCCCGTATCGGCGTTTGGCGGCGTGCTGGCGTGCAACCGCGAGCTGGACAGGGCAACGGCGGAGGAGGTGAACAAGCTGTTTTGCGAGGTGGTGATTGCCCCCGCCTACAACGCAGAGGGGCTGGCAACGCTGAAGCAAAAGAAAAATCGCATCATTCTCGCGGCAAAAACGTTTGAGCTGCCGGCGTCGCAAAGCCGCGCGCTGCTCAACGGCGTGGCGGTGCAGGAGCGCGATTTGTCGGTGGAGGCGGAGGAGGACATGACCGCCGTAACCGCCGTAAAGCCCAGCGCCGAGCAGGTGCAGGATTTGATTTTTGCCAACAAGCTGGTGAAGCACTCCAAGTCCAACGCCATTGTGCTGGCCAAAAATCGCCAGCTTATCGCCGGCGGCGTGGGGCAAACCTCGCGCGTGGACGCCCTTCGCCACGCCGTTGAAAAGGCAGCCTCGTTCGGATTTTCGCTACAGGGAGCCGTGATGGCTTCCGACGCATTCTTCCCCTTCCCCGACTGCGTAGAGATAGCGCACAAGGCGGGAGTTGCTGCGGTTATCCAGCCGGGCGGGTCGGTGAACGACCAAAAGAGCATTGACTACTGCAACGCAAACGGCGTGGCAATGGTCATCACAGGAGTAAGGCATTTCAAGCACTAGCGCATTATTTATGTATATGTAAAATTATAAACCGAAAATGTAAAATGGGATTCTTTTCATTTCTTAACCAGGAGCTGGCCATGGATTTAGGGACAGCCAACACCGTCATTATTCACAACGACCGCATTGTGGTTGACGAACCTTCGATTGTAGCCATTGACCAGAACAGCGGCAAGCTCATTGCCGTTGGCGACCCTGCACGGCAGATGCACGGCAAAACGCCCGAGAACATCAAGACCATACGCCCGCTTCGCGACGGCGTAATAGCCGACTTCAACGCCGCCGAGCAAATGATACGCGGCATGATAAAAAAAATCAACTCGGGCAAGCACGTTTTCAAGCCGTCGCTGCGCATTGTGGTGTGCATTCCGTCGGGCAGCACGGAGGTGGAAATACGCGCGGTGCGCGACTCCGCCGAGCACGCCGGCGGGCAGGATGTGTACATGATATACGAGCCTATGGCCGCCGCGCTGGGCATTGGGCTCGACGTGGAGGCTCCGGAGGGCAACATGATTGTGGACATAGGCGGCGGCACCACCGAAATTGCGGTGATTGCCCTCGGCGGCATTGTGTGCAACAAAAGCGTGCGGATAGCCGGCGACGTGTTTACGGCAGACATACAGTCCTACATGCGCCACCAGCACAACATTAAAATCGGCGAGCGCTCGGCGGAAGATATCAAGATTAACGTGGGCAGCGCCATTACCGAGCTGGCCAACCCGCCCGCCGATTTTACCGTAAGGGGTCCCAACCTGATGACCGCACTCCCCATCGAAGTGCCCATCTCGTACCAAGAGGTGGCGTACAGCCTCGACCGCTCCATCTCCAAAATAGAGAGCGCCATCCTGAACGTGCTGGAGCAAACCCCGCCGGAGCTGTACGCCGACGTGGTAACTAAGGGCGTTTTCCTGACCGGCGGCGGTGCGCTGCTGCGCGGGCTGGACAAGCGCCTGTCGGAAAAAATCAACATCCCGTTTCAGGTGGTGGAAGACCCGCTGCACGCCGTGGCACGAGGTACGGGTATTGCGCTGAAAAATATCGGGAACTTCATGTTCCTGATGAGGTAGCGGCGTGCGCCTTCTGCTGAGTAAACGCTATTTTTTGAACTATTTGACATGGGTAATTTGCTAAAATTTATACTCCGCTTTCACGAATTTATCATTTTCATTGCGCTGGAAAGTTTTGCCGTAGCGCTCCTCCTGCGCGGCTCATACTACCAGCAAACGCAAATGTACGGAGCGGTGCAGGCAGCGCAAAGCTACTGCTTTGAGCTGGCAAATAACCTTACGTCCTACCTCTCTATCAGGGATGACAACGAAGTGCTTTTGCTCGAAAACGCCAAGCTTCGCAACCTGCTCGACCACTACCGCAGCGTTGACACCGCCCAAAGCACAGTTCGGATAAGCGCCAACGCGGGCAAGCTGTTTACCTACATGCCCGCCAAAGTGGTGAGCGGCACCACCAACAAGCAGCACAACTACCTTGTGCTGGACATCGACAAGTGGGACAACATTGCCCCCGATATGGGCGTGATAACCGACAACGGGGTGGTGGGCATTATTGTCAGCACGTCGGCGCACTACGCCACCGTCATGTCGCTGCTCAACCGCGACTTCAAGATCAGCGCGCGCATCCGGCAAAGCGGCTACCTTGGCACGCTAATGTGGGACGGCCTTGACTACCGCGAAGCCATTCTGTCGGAGGTGCCGCAGCACGTGCGCATCGCCGTGGGCGACACCATAGAAACCAGCGGCTACTCCGCCGTATTTCCCGAAAATATTTTTATCGGGACGGTTGCATCTTACGAAACCAAGAAGGGCAACTTTCACGAAATTCGCGTGAAGCTGGAGGTTGACTTCAAAAAGCTGCGCTACGTGCACATCACCAAGTTTGCGCGTCAGGCAGAGCTGAGCAACATTGAACGGCGAATATCAACACAACAAGTACTGTACTAAATGAA
Source organism: Prevotellaceae bacterium (assembly GCA_031290835.1). Classification (GTDB taxonomy): domain Bacteria; phylum Bacteroidota; class Bacteroidia; order Bacteroidales; family UBA932; genus JAITMY01. Next base: position 1,497 of record JAISLN010000294.1, on the reverse strand, counting down.
AAAGTGGCAAAAGAGCATACTGATTGCAGCAGCATTAGTTGCCGGACAAATTCTTTTGTTCAACAGCGTACAGCTGCGCGGCATACTCAACTCGTTTGTGGCTCCCTGCATATACATTTTTTACATATTCATTCTCCCCATGGGCATCTCCAAGGTGAGCTTGCTGCTCATATCCTTTGCGCTCGGGCTAACGGTAGATGTGCTGTCGGGGACGCTGGGTCTGAACACCGCAGCGTGCGCGCTGGTTGGCTTTATTCGTCCGGAGGTAATGAAGCTGTTTGTCAGCCGCGAAGACGTCAACAAGGGGCTTCGCCCGTCCATCTACACGCTAAAGTTCTTCAACTTTTCATTCTACCTGTTTATCCTTGCCTTTATTTTCCACCTGTCGCTGTTTTTTTTGGAGATATTTACGCTTTACGAAGCCCACTTTACGCTGCTGCGCACGCTCCTGAGCGCTGCTGCTGCGGTGACCATTATGATGATTTTGGAAATTTTCTTTGCTAAAAAAAATAACCGCTACCGATAAGTGAACGAATTTGCAAATAGAAAGCTATACCTCATTATCTTTTTTACGCTTGTATGCACCATTATACTCGGCCGCCTGTTTTACATACAGCTAGTCGACGGATACTACAAGCGTACAGCCGATAAAAATGTGATGCGCTACGAAATTCAGTACCCCGCTCGGGGTCTGATTTACGACCGCAACGGCACGCTTTTGGTGGACAACCAAACGGTGTACGACATTGTAGTCGTTCCGCGCGAGCTGGCCTCCTTTGACACGGCGGCGCTGTCGCAGGTGCTGGAAATTTCTTACGCTCAGATTCAGCTTACGCTCAACGCCATCAAGTCCAAGGCCAAGAAGACCGCCGCGTACCAGCCCGCGCTGTTTCACCGGCAAATTCCGATGCAAGCCTTTGCGCTGCTGCAGGAAAAATGGTTTAAGTTTCCCGGCTTCTACGCGCAGGCGCGCAGCATACGCTCCTACCCGCGCCGCGTTGCCGGCAACCTTATCGGCTACATTGGCGAAGCCGACACCAGCCGCATTGCCGCCGACCCCTTCTACACGCAGGGAAGCTACATCGGCAAAATCGGCGTGGAGTACTCCTACGAAAAAGCGCTGCGCGGCAAGCGTGGCATAACCGTTTACATGCGCGACGTGTACAACCGCGTCAAAAACTCCTACGACGAGGGCCGGCTCGACACCGCCGCCGTGCCCGGCAACAACATTGTGTGCACCATAGACGCCGAGCTGCAGGAGTACGGCGAGCGCCTCATGCAAAACAAAGTGGGGAGCATTGTTGCCATAGCGCCGGCAACGGGCGAAATACTCGCGCTGGTATCCTCCCCCAACTTCGACCCCGCGCTGTTTATCGACGTTCACCGCGTTGCAGAGCGCAACGCGCTCATCAGCGACCCCATGAAGCCGCTGTTCAACCGCGCGGTGATGGCGCAGTACCCGCCCGGCTCCATTTTCAAGTGCATCAACGCGCTCAT
>JAISLN010000293.1 GCA_031290835.1 Prevotellaceae bacterium | reverse complement strand
AGCAATATATAGATATAGTACGCCTGCGCGCGTGCGCGTAATGGCTGTAACTAATTGATAATGTGTGTGTGTGTGTGTGTGTGTGTGTGTGTGTGTGTGTGTGTGTGTGTGTGTGTGTGCAGTCAAGCGGGGCGCCGTTTTGGCGTCCTATAGGACTGTTTTGGTATGCCGATTTGGCGAGCCAAGCAGCTACCGAAATTGGCTGCCGAGAGGCTATTTCTGGGCTATGAGCCACGGAGCGCATTATTTTCGTTCTCCAAATTAAAGTGTAAGAGGCGTTTTTTCGCAACGGCAAAGGTAGCTATATATTTTGTTCGGTATGCCCCTTTTCGCTCGCAGTTGTCAACAAGTTGTCAACAACCGGGCGGGTTGCGTAGCCCTACAAGCCAGCGGTGCGCAGCAGCCTGATTTTCGGAAGAAAAAATTCGCGTCCTTTGATTACCCTACCTGCGGGGCTTTGCCAAGCCGGTCGGAAAAAATCATAGCTCGGACAATGCGCCGCCCCTGCGAAAAAAAATCATTGCGCAGGGAAATATCCAAGCTGCGCATGGCAAAAGTTAAAAAATCATCATTGCTAAAACTTTTTACAAAGCAAATGGCGCCGGAATGAATTTATTTGCGTACCTTTGCTACATTTTCGTAGCAAAATGGCAAGCCGGCTACAGCCGGCTAAATTAATTAATTAACACCTGATAAAATGCTTAACTTAGAAGACATTGTGGGCAAATTTGCCGTTGAGGGCAAGGTAGAAGAGGTAAAGCCTCTTGGAGCGGGTCACATCAACGATTCGTACATGGTGCGCACGCAGGGCGGCGCACCCGACTACGTGCTGCAGCGCATCAACCATCACATTTTTAAAGATGTGGACGCGCTGCAAAACAACATCAAGCGGGTTACCGACCATATCCGCCAAAAGCTCGCGGCGCAGGGTGAGCCGGACATTGCCCGAAAGGTGCTCGCGCTCGTCCCAACCGCGCAGGGCGCCCTCTACCACCGCTCCCCCGACGGCTGCTACTGGCGCGTAATGCCCTACATTGCCGGCAGCAAGAGCGTAGATGAGGTTTCGCCCAAGCTGTCGTTTCTGGCAGGGCGGGCTTTTGGCCAATTTCAGGCCATGCTCGCCGATTTGCCCGCGCCCCCGCTGGCGGAAACCATCCCCAACTTTCACAACATCGAGGCGCGGCTGGCAACCTTTCGCCAAGCCGTGAAGAGCAACCTCTCCGGACGCCTGCCAAAGGTGGAGAGCATTGTGGCGGAGATAGAAAAGCGCGCCGACGACATGTGCCGGGTGGAGCAGCTGCACCGCGACGGAAAGCTGCCCAAGCGCATTAACCACTGCGATACTAAGGTCAACAACATCCTCTTTGACCTCGCCACCGACGAGGTGCTCTGCGTGGTGGACCTGGACACGGTAATGCCGGGATTTGTGGTGTCGGACTTTGGCGACTTTATGCGCACGGGCGCCAACCACGGCAAGGAGGACGACGAAAACACGGACAACGTGTTCTTCCTCATGGATATTTTTGAAGCCTACGCAAAGGGCTACTTAGAAACCGCCAAAAGCTTCCTGACGCCGCTTGAGGTGGAGCTGCTTCCCTTTGGCGCAAAGCTGCTGACCTACATGCAAACCGTGCGCTTCCTCACGGACTACCTCGACGGCGACGCCTACTACAAGATAAAGCACCCCGAGCACAACCTGCAGCGCACCAAGGCGCAGCTAAAGCTCCTGCTGAGCATGGAGGAGTGCTACCCAAAAATGCTTGAGCTCATCCGCAGCATGATATGATACGCATTCCCTACATTGCCGCAGCATGATATGATACGCATCCCCTACATTGCCCTGCCCCGCCTGAGCTCCATCGACGATGTGGCGCCGCAGCTCTTTGAGCAAGTACCCGCGCACCCCATTGCCTGCGCCTGCTGGAAAAAAGATTTCCCCTACACCCCAAGGGTGGAGATGAAGATAGCGCATACCCCATCGCACCTGCTGCTGCGCTACGATGTGCAGGAAAACAGCATCCGAGCGCGGTACACGCAGTACAACCAGCCCGTATGGACAGACTCGTGCGTGGAGCTCTTTGCCTCGCTCGACGGCAACCAAACGTACTACAACTTTGAGTTTAGCTGCATCGGCACGCCGCTGCTGCGCTACAACGTAAAGCCCCACGAGGGCGACCTAGCGTCGCCCCAAGTGCTCGACGGCATCCTCACCCGCAGCTCGCTGGGGCGGCAGCCCATAGAAGAGGTGAAAAACGGAGAAGTGTCGTGGCAGCTCACCGTAGCTATCCCCTACGCCGCCTTCTTTGCCCACCGCCTGACCAACCTGCGGGGGCAAAGGTTTTCCGCCAACTTCTACAAGTGCGGCGACGAGCTCGCCGAGCCCCACTACCTGTCGCTGTTTCCCATCAGCACGCCGACGCCCAACTTCCATACGCCGGAGTTCTTCCAGCCGCTGGATGTTTTGTACAGGGAGAAATGAAGAAAATATTTTGCGCGGTGCGATTTTTGCGGATTGTCCGGGAGATTATAGCTTCATGCCGTTTTCCCGCTCTCTTGCATTCCGTAGGGTAGGGTGTTCAAAGGGCGCGAAATTTTTCTTCCGGAAGCTGTATGACGCTGCCATTTTTTTTACGGATGGCTACGCCTGATTTTTCATTTTTTCTCCAAAGGCGATGGCGTAAAGCTTCATTTGCTTTACCATGCTGAGCAGCCCGTTGGCGCGGGTAGGCGTGAGGTTTTCGCGGAGGCCTATTCGGTCGATAAATGTCGTGTCGGCGGCGATGACATCCTGCGGCGTTTGCCCCGAAAAAACGCGGATGAGCAGCGACACAATTCCCTTGGTGATAATGGCGTCGCTGTCGGCGGTGAAGACGACCTTGTTGTTTACCAGCTCGGCGTTGAGCCATACGCGGCTTTGGCAGCCTTCGATGAGGTTTTGCGGCGTTTTGTTTTTTTCGTCGTAGGGCTCCAGCGCTTTGCCCAGCTCAATGAGGTAGGCGTACTTGTCGAGCCACTCGGTGAAGACGCTGAAGTCTTCGACTATTTGCTGCTGTATTTCCTGAATTGTCATAGCTGTTTTTCAAAAGGCGCTACAGCTGGTTTGTAGCGCCGGTATCCTCCTGCTTTTCGATGCGCAGCCCCACGTTGATTACGTGCGGCAGCACGTTCATGCGCATGCCTTGGCACACCTCAAAGCGGTAAACGCCGCTGCGCGGAAATCTGACGAATTTGCGAAACGCCAGCCGGTTGTCTATTACGCGAGAGAAGCCTTTTCCGTACCACTGCCCGTATGGGTTGGCAAGCATGTACTCAACGGTATCGCGCGTGAAGAGGCCGGAGGGTGCAGTGGCTTTAATGAACAGGTAAATGTTGCAAAACGGGTAGCTGCTTGTGTGGCGCAGGTCAACGTACAGGCTGTTGAGCGTAGCCGTGTCGCTAATGCTCACGTCAAAAACGGCGCAGCTGTCCTTGTGCCATCCTTGGGCGGGTATGGCGCAGTAGCGCTCGTAAACGCGCGATGCGTCGCAGGCGCAGAGGCACAGCGCGAGGATGGCTGCGGCTATTGGGGGCAGCTTACGGCTTTTTGTCGTTGCGGAGGGTGTGTGTTGGCTGTACATGGTTAGCTTGTTTTGCGGCGTTTGAGGTTGTATTTGGCTTGGCGGCGTCGGGGTGCGCTTCGGAGCTGTTTTTGCCGGTGCGGCCGCCTTTTGATTTTGATTTGCCGTGCTTTTTGTGGCGCGCGTGGCGCTGGAGCTTGTCGAATCGGGTGATGCTGTCTTCTTCGTCGGCAGCGCTCGTAAACTCCGGGTCTTTTAGCGCACTTCCGGCATGGGCGCGGCTGTCGCTCAGCAGCGCTTCAACCTTTACGCCCTTTTTGTTTTGCTCCAAAATTTCCTTTACCCTGTCCACCGGCACGGCGATGAGGTTTTCTACGGAATTTTTATCGAAGTTGTACCACATAATCCGCTTAAAGATGTCGGTTTTGTGGTGAAATGCCGTTCCCTCTACCACCTCCAGCGTGTCGAATGTTTTAGGAAAATCCTTTTGCGCGTCGAGGTAGCAGGCCAGCTCGTAGTTGAGGCAGCACTTGAGCTTGCCGCACTGCCCGCCCAGCTTTTGCTGGTTGATGGCGAGGGATTGGTAGCGAGCGGCGCCGGTTGATACCGATGCAAAGGAGCAGAGCCACTGCGCACAGCACAGCTCCCGTCCGCACATGCCGATGCCGCCTATTCGCCCGGCTTCTTGGCGCACGCCAATTTGCCGCATTTCTATGCGCACGTGAAATTCGTCCGCCATCAGCTTTATCAGCTCGCGAAAATCGACGCGCTCGTCGGCAATGTAGTAGAATATGGCTTTTGTTTTGTCGCCCTGCACCTCCACGTCGCCTATTTTCATTTTCAGCTGTAGCATGGCGGCAAGCTGGCGCGAGCGGATCATGAACGGGTGCTCCATCGCGATAGCCTCGCTCCACTTTTCTATGTC
>JAISLN010000292.1 GCA_031290835.1 Prevotellaceae bacterium | reverse complement strand
GCGTGCCCGTGGTGGTGGGCGAATACCAGCCGGAGGTGGCGCACGTGTTTGAGCAAGCGGCGGCGGAGCGCGGTGCGCCGCTCGTGTTTGCGAGCCGGCAGCGCAGCAGCGCCGACACGACGCGCTACGCCCTCGACCTGCACGGCGACTACCAGCAGCGCAACCTCTGCACGGTGCTGGCGGCGCTGGACTGCCTGCGGGAGCGCGGCGTTTTTTCCTTTTCACAACAAGATGTGGAGGACGGCGTGCGCACGGCGGCGGCGGCTACCGGCCTGCGGGGGCGATGGGAGCAGCTGTGCGACAGCCCCCAAATTATTTGCGACACGGCGCACAACGTGCACGGCCTGCAGCAAACCATGGCGCAGCTGGCGCACACGGACTGCGGGCAGCTGCACATTGTGCTGGGCATGGCGGCCGACAAGGACGTTGCGGGCGCGGCCGCGCTCCTGCCACGCAGCGCCCGCTGCTACTTTACGCAGGCCGCCAACCCACGCGCACTGCCCGCCAACGCGCTTGCCGCCGAGTGCCGCGCCGTCGGGCTGCAGGGCGCCCCCTACCCTACGGTGGCGCAGGCGCTGTGCGCGGCAAAAGCAAGCGCTGCCGCCAACGATATCATCTACGTTGGCGGCAGCACGTTTGTGGTAGCCGATGCTATTAAGGCTTACGCTAATCTTTGAACTTGTACGAAAGACCTCGCCGATAAACGCCGTCGCCGCACTCCGCCTCAAAGGTGATGTACGCCGAATCTGCCTGCACAACGTCGCGCAGGCTCTCAAGGTCAAACGACACAATGTTTTGGCGAGGGCTTTCTCCCCTATCGCCCTTGCCGTCGTGCCGGAGGACGAGCTTAACGTCTTTGCCCCGCAGCGCGGTTGTATCGTGCAGCAGGCTCACCTCGTGCTTCTCAGGATAGGCGTCGTAAAAAAAGTAGTAGTCAACGTTCAGGTAGTGGCTCCCAATCCACACGCTCTCCACGTTTCTAAGCGTGTCGGACGGGTTGGCGGCTATCGTGTCGGCGGAGGAGGAAATAACGTCGTAAACGTTGACGGGAACCATGTAGGCAAGCGCTACAACGTAGTCGTAGTCGGAAATTCTGTCTTCGGAAAGAACGTTGAAGACGACGAGAACACGCGCGTTATTTTCCGGCGCTTTTTGCAGCTCGCTTGTATTTTTGGGGTACAGGCTGAGGTTGTCGTCATTCTGTATGTACCAGTGAACGCTGTCGGCCGTGTAGCGGACTACGCCCAGCTGCGTTTGGGGAAAAAACTGCTCGTAGCCGCCATCAAGCGAGCAGGAAGAGAGCGCGGCGCAAAGGCACAGCACGGCAGCGAATGCAAGGCTTTTTGGAGGGAATGTTTTCATGTTACGCATATCCTTTTTTTAGGTTGAACAAAAATCGCCAGCCCACAAAGATAGCTGCAAAACGGTGATTAGGCAAGCAAAAATACAAAAAAGTTGCATTTGGCTCCAGCTATTTAGCTTTCTGTCCCTTGATACAGCGCTGCGCTTTTTCATTCCAAAACGGCGGTTACGCTTAGCCCCGCAGGGGCTTAACGTGGATAACCCCGTGCAAGCGAAGCGAAGCGCGGGGCAAAGAAATCCCCCTCTGAGTTCAGAGCTACGTAGTAGCTCAACAACAGCTTTGTGGGGGAGAAAAAAGCTCTTTGCGTCCGGTTGCGGCCAAATCCGAAATTCAAAATTTCTCCCTATCTTTGGGGTAATTTTTACTGAAAAAAGCAGATGACGTGGGATGAGGTAATATCCGATTTCTTGGCGTACCTTCGGCTGGAGCGGTCGCTGTCCGAAAAGACGCTGACCGCCTACAGCGCCGACGTGCGCAAGCTGCGCGAGTACGCGGAGGGCGTGCTCGGCTTGCAGCCGCAGGAGGTGGAGCGCGCGCACGTGGAGCAGCTCCTCGCGCAGCTCCACGACAGCGGGCTGGGCAGCCGCTCGCAGGCGCGGGTGCTCAGCGGCGTTAAGGCGTTCTTCAAGTACCTCCTCATCGACGACGTGGTTGACGCCAACCCCACCCAGCAGGTGGCTGCACCCAAGTTGGGGCGAAGCCTGCCGGAGGTGCTCACGGTGGACGAGGTGGAGCGAATCATTGCCGCCGTTGACCTCAGCAAGCCCGAAGGACACCGCAACAAGGCCATGGTGGAGATGCTCTACAGCTGCGGCCTGCGCGTGTCGGAGCTGGTAAACCTGCGCTTTGAGAACATGTACCTCGACAAGGGCTTTCTGCGCATAGTGGGCAAGGGCAACAAGGAGCGCCTGACGCCCATTGGCGGCAAAGCCGTGAGCGCCCTGCAGCTCTACCTCGACGGTCGCCGCGCCAAAACGGAGCAGCGAAGCGCAAGCGACGTGGTATTCCTCAACCGCCGCGGCGCAAAGCTCACTACGGTCATGGTCTTCATCATCATCAAAGACCTTGCGGCGCGGGCAGGGATAACGAAAACGATAAGCCCGCACACGTTTCGCCACTCCTTTGCAACGCACCTCATAGAGGGAGGCGCCGACCTCCGAGCCGTGCAGGAAATGCTTGGGCACGAGAGCATCACCACCACCGAAATCTACACCCACCTCGACCGCGAATACCTCCGGCAGGCTATCCTGCTCTACCACCCCAGAGCGCAGCCGAGGTCAGACAGCGCAACGCGCCCTGTGTAGCTCCGTGAAGCCTCCGCGCTTCTCCGCGCAGAAGACAAACGCCGCAACGCGCTCTGTGGAACTCTGTGGAACTCTGTGGAACTCTGTGGAACTCTGTGTAATTCTGCGGAACTCTGCGGAATTATTTGTAATTCAGCGTAATATCAAACGAGGAAATCTGAAACCTCTGCATAGTAAAAAATTTATTAAACCATTAAACGTAAAATAGCCATGCAAAAAAATGAGCCAAGCTACGCCGAAGCCATTGCCGAAGTAGAAAAAATACTCGCCCACTTAGAGAGCGGCGTGATGGACGTGGACGGCATGTCCGCCGCCGTAAAGCGAGCCGCCGACCTGCTACAGCTGTGCCGCAAAAAGCTGCACGACACGGAGCAAAGCGTGAAAAAAGCGATGGGCGAAAAGGATGAGCAAAACGAGTAAAAAAGGTGAAAAAAATGTCCGCCACTTCCCCCAGCATCCGGCAGCTCTACTTCAAGGACGCCACCTTTGCCAACCTGATGAACCGCCGCATCTACAACATCCTGCTCATTGCCAGCCGGTACGACGTTTTCATGCTGGAGGACGACGGGCGGGTGGACGAGCAAATTTTCAACGAGTACGTTTCGCTCAACCTGCGCTACCCGCCGCGCTTTACGCAGGCCTCCACAGAGGCGGAGGCGCTGGCGCTGCTGCGCGAACGTCCCTTTGAGCTGATAATCTGCATGCTCGGCGGCGACAGCGATACCTTTGAGCAAGCTAAGCGCATCAAGGCGCAGCACGCAAGCATCCCCATTGTGGTGCTCACGCCCTTTTCGAGAGCCGTGTCGCAGCGCATCGCCAACGAAGACTTGAGCGCTATCGACTACGTATTCAGCTGGCTGGGCAACGCCAACCTGCTCATGGCCATCATAAAGCTCATAGAAGACCGCATGAACGTGGAGAACGACGTGGCGGAGGCCGGCGTGCAGGTGCTACTCTTTGTGGAAGACTCCATCCGGTTCTACTCCTCCATCCTGCCGCACCTCTACCAAATTATCTTCAAGCAGTCGCGCTCGTTCATGACCGAAGCGCTCAACGACCACCAGCGCATGCTCCGTATGCGCGGAAGACCGAAAATAATGCTGGCGCGAACCTACGAGGAGGCGGTGGAGATATACAGCCGATACCGCGACAACATGCTGGGGGTTATATCGGACGCCAGCTTTGAGCGAGGCGGAAAGAAGGACAAGCTGGCGGGAGTTGACCTCTGCCGGCACATCCGGGCCGTTGACAAGTTTGTGCCGTTCTTGCTGCAATCGTCGGAGAGCGAAAACGTCCGCTACGCCGACGAAATGAGCGTGGGTTTTATCAACAAAAACTCCAAAACGCTGGAGCTGGAGCTGCGCGACCGAATGACCAACGACTTCGGGTTTGGCGACTTCATCTTCCGCGACCCCGACACCGGGCAGGAGGTGGCGAGAGCAAGCAACCTGCGCGACATGCAGGACAGCATCTTCGACGTCCCCGACAAGTCGCTCAGATACCACATCTCCAACAACCACATCTCGCGCTGGCTCTACTCCCGCGCCATCTTTCCCGTAGCCGAATTTCTCAAGAGCATCATCTTTGAGGGCGACAGCGACCTCGGGCAGGTGCGCCAAACCATTTTTGACGCCATTGTGCAGTACCGCAAGATAAAAAATCGCGGCGTGGTGGCGGTATTCCGGCGCGACAGGTTTGACCGATACTCCAACTTTGCCCGCATCGGCGAAGGCTCTATGGGCGGAAAGGCGCGAGGGCTGGCGTTTCTCGACGCGCTCATCAAGCGCAACGCATCGCTTAGCGAAATAGAAGGCTTGGACGT
>JAISLN010000291.1 GCA_031290835.1 Prevotellaceae bacterium | reverse complement strand
TTTGAGCTTGAGCTCGCCGTGGCGCAGGCCAACAAGGCCATGCTCCCGGAGGTGGACACCGTGCTCCTTCCGGCGCTGCCGAAGTGGGCTTACGTGAGCTCCACCGTTATCCGCGATATACTGAAGAGCGGCGGAGACGCCTCGCTATTCTTACCGCCCAAGTAGCAAAATTTTTAGGGATGTCACATCCTGAAGGGAGGGGCGTGATTTTCGTCAGCGCGGGAGAGCGCCTCACTTTTTCCTTTTCATTTCTTCGCTCAAAATCTTTTCGAGCGCCTCTACGCTCATGCGCTTGGCGATGATTCTCTTTTTATTGTCCAGCAAAAAAACGGTGGGAGTGCTGCTGATGTCGTAGAGCGCGCGGAAGTTGGAGCCGATAGAAAAAGTTGCCGGCTTACCGTTGCTGTTGACGCCCTCAACGCCATCCCACGCATAAATCCAGTCGTAGGGGTGGTCGGCAATGTAGGCGTCCCAGTCCGGGCGCTTGTACTGCGTATAGACGGTGAACACCACCAGCCCCTTGTCGCGGTACTTTTGGTACAGGCTCCACAGGCGCGGAAGTTCCTTTTTGCAGTGGCCGCAGTTGGGCTCCCAAAAGCACAAAACGGTAAATTCTGCGGGGGTTTTGAGCAGCGACACGTAGGTATTTTCGTTGGTTGGCAGCAGCAGCTCCGGCGCGACATTGCCCAGCAGGCTGCGGCGCATTTTGTTCACGCGCTCCTTTATCTCCGAGCGATATTTTTCCGACGCCCACGTTGCCGCACCGGAGAGGTAGTACTTGTCGGCAAGGTGCACCACTACCGCGTCATGCCCCATGTAGTCCGACTTTTGGTAGTACTGAAACAGATGCTCGGTAATGTACCGGAACATTTCGTCGTTGGCGCGCGAACGCGCTATGAGCATATCGGCGTACTTGATAATGGTGTCGGGGGAAAGCGGGATAACTTTTTGGAAAAAGAAGTCGATGTTGGCGATGAGAAACGGCGTGCGGATAAGCCCGTCGTCGGCAAATTTGAAGTTGTCGAAGTAGTGGTCGCGGCGGTACTCGTAGGCTCGCAGCCGCCTCAAGGAGTCCTTGTTGGCAATGGTTTCGGGAATCTCAAGCTCCGGCGCTTCCACCGTCAGCATGGCGCTGAGGAGCGTTCCCAGAAAGTTGTCCGCGTTTTTTTCCGCAAGCGTTTTGATGTGGCGGTCAATGCTGCGCTCTATATCGTCGAGCTGCTTTTGGTAAATGGCCACCGAATCCTTTTTTCCCTCCTCGCTTCTTTTTTGCCGCTGCTTAACGTCGTCTGCCCGGCGCCGGGCTTCGCGCAGGTAGTGCTGGTAGGCGTAGAACTCATCATTTTCGGGAGAGCCTTTGAATTTTACTTTCCCGGTAAGGTCGGCGTATTGGGTGCTTACGGAGAATTTTTGCTTGTCGCTTATCAGCATCTCAAAGTAGTTTTTATCGGGCGTAGCCACAAAGTACACCCCCCTTTTGAGCGCCTTGTTTTTGCTAAAAACGGCGTTGCCCTTTTTGTCCAGCGTGGCGGTATCCACCACGTAGCTCTTATCCTCGCAGCGGTAGCCAAAGTAAATGGTGGAATCGCGCAAGCCGTCTATTCTTACGCGAATTTCGTACTGCTGCGCCTGTGCGGCAGTGGCGGAAAGAAGAAGAAATGGTAAAAGAAAAAATGGCTTTAGCATAGCTTTCTATTTTTGTGTGTTTCTACGATATTTTAAAAATATGGGGGTTGCATGGCGGCGCACGGTTGCGGCAAAATTACATGAAAAACGCGAGCTTTCCAACTTAATTGTGCAAAGAATTTACCCCGGAGTGCGCGAGGCACGAGCGCGCGGAGCAAAAGAACCGGAGCGGAGTTCGATTACGTTCAGGTTAAGTTTTTTTTATTTGCGCCGCTACGAATGGAGCAAAACAGCGATGAAAGTGGGTACTTAGGCTTAACTTAACGTTGCAACATATTTTTTTTGGCAGGCTTTTCTATTTTTTTACTACATTTGTTGCTTTAATTAAAAACGACGGCTGATATAAAAGGACTTGCGCTATAAAGTGTAAGCTTCGTACCAGCCTGTGGTTTTTTCAAAATGCAGCACGGTTGTACCTTACCGCCCAGCTACATTCAGCGCAATGGCAATACCACGATTACTCAATGCTGCGACAAGTCGGAGCGTACTTTCATGCTTTTGCATGACGCCCCGAATACGAATAAAAACAACTAAATACAAATAGCTTTCTCATTTTTTTACTTTAATAATAATAATATGTGTTTATGGAAAATAATTATACAAAAGACAACATCGGGCAAGAAGTTGATTTGTGGGACATCCTGCAAAGGTTTGGGCGATGGTGCGCCAAAACGACGTCTGTTTTTCTCATTTTTCTTTTGCGAAAAAGCGTTCGGCTTGTTTGCTTTGCCCTTGTAGGCGTAATTGTTGGTGCTATCTGGTATATTATCAGCACGCCCTTTTACAGCACGTACATGCTTGTGAGGGTAAATGATAGGGAAAATCACTTTTTTTATGCAAATCAGATTAACGCAAATTTCAGCACTTCGGAGAATTTGGCGCAGAAATTTGCTATTCCGGACAGCATAGCCAAACAGATTTCGTCTGTTCGAGCGTACTACGCCATTGACGCCAATAAGGACCAAATACCCGATTTTATTGATGAAAAAAACATCTACATGTTTTCCAACGATTCGGTAAAGGCCGATAAAGTGCTCCACAATTTGCTCTACATTAATGCGCAGGTCTATTCAAACAAAGCGCTTCCGTACATCCGGCAAAGCATAGTAGATTTTATTAATAAAAATGAATACGCGCAGCGCTACAATATGCGGCGGGTAATGGAAATCAACGAGCGGGTAAGCTATCTGCAACAGCAGGTGAGGCGATTGGACAGCCTACAACAGTATGAATATTTCCAAAAGGCGAGCGCCAAAAAAGCCGTAGGCAGCGGGCAGCTTTTAGTGCTGAATGAGCAGGTTCAGTCGCTTTACCACAACGAGCTGATTAGCTTGAATAGCCAAATAACGAGATACAACACGGAGCTGCAACTTTACGCTGAACCGATTACGATTGTTCAGGATTTTGCGGAAACATACAGCCGCAAAAACAGCTTGACATTCTGCGTAAAGAATTTCATTATATTTTTCTTGCTTGTTGGGTTGATTTTCGTTCTCATTCAGGATCACAAAAAAACGCTTGCGCGATTGTATCGCGGAAAAGTTGTTGCCGGGTAAGGGTATTTTGAACGTTACAGGATTTACATATTTGCAGCTGCATTGATATTTTTGGAGCAATGAAAAAGAAAACGCTTTTCCTCATCCTGCTTTCGTCGTGCATGGCGGCTTCTGTTGCCGGTGCGCAAAGCTTGCCGCGCGAGGAAATTTGCTTCAACTTCGGCTGGAAATTTCACCTCGGCAGCTCCGCCGCCGCCAAAAATATTGCCCTCGACGACAGCCATTGGCGCGATATTGACCTGCCCCACGATTTTCAGATAGAAATGCCGTGGGACAAAGCGGCGCACGGAAGTCGCGGCTTTAAGCAAATGGGCGAAGCGTGGTACCGCAAGACCTTTGAGGCAAAGCCCGAGTGGAAGGGCAGGCGTATTCTGCTCAATTTTGAGGGGATAATGTACGTTGGCGATGTGTACTTCAACGAAAAGCTGGTCGGAAAAACCGACTACGGCTACCTGGGCTTTGAGGCGGATATAACCAAGCTCGTAAGCTACGAGGAGACCAATGTGGTTGCCGTGTACTGCTCCACGCAAAAGGACGAAAATTCGCGCTGGTACACCGGCGGCGGGCTTTACCGCGATGTGCAGCTGGTGCTGAAGGATTCTATTTCGGTGGCGCGAAATGGCGTTTTTATTACCACGCCAAAAATTACGGACGGCAACGCCGAAGTCAGCGTGCAGGTGGAAGTTGAGGGCTTGCGCGGGAAACGGCAAAGCGTAAGCATTGAGGCAAAAATTTTTGCGCCGGACGGAACGCTCGTTGGGCAAAGCAGCGTAGCAGCGCCGATAAAAACCAAAAAGCAAACGGAAGAGGTGCTTTTGCCGGCCGTGAATGTTGCCTCACCGCAGCTTTGGAGCTGCGAAACGCCCCGCCTCTACACCGCCGAAATCACGCTTACAAGCAACGGAAAAGCTATTGACAAGCTCACCGAGCAGTTTGGTATCCGGACGCTGGAATTTTCAAAGGATTTTGGCTTTAAGCTCAACGGCAAAAAAGTATTTCTCAAGGGCGTTGCCAACCACCACGACTTGGGCGCAGTGGGCGTTGCCGCTCACGAAAGAGCCATTGAGCGATACCTTAAGCGGCTGAAAGAATTTGGCTACAACCACGTGCGCACTTCGCACAACCCGTACTCCAAATCGTTCTTGCGCCTCGCCGACAAGCACGGCGTCCTGATTACCGACGAGCTTTTCGACAAGTGGAGTCAGCAGCATACGGGCGGACGTGTGCCGTTTACGGATTTGTGGTACAGGGCGGTGCCCGAATGGGTTAAGCGCGACCGCAACCATCCGTCCGTCATTTTGTGGAGCTTGGGCAATGAGCTGCAAATTGTGGAGGCTTGGACAGGCTTCCCAACGGGCGACTGGGGCGTAACCGGCTACCGGATTCTCGACGCGCTGCTCAAGCGCTACGACCCTACGCGCCTGACCACCGTGGCCATGTTTCCTGCCCGCGCCAACGCAATGACAAAGGAAGACCCCGAATTTAACGTCAAAATCATCCCCCCTGAGCTCGCCACCATTACCGACGTTGCCAGCTTCAACTATCGCTACCTGAGCTATCGAGATTACCTGAAGCACGCCCCCCACATGATTATCTACCAAAGCGAGGCAACCTCCAACGAGCTGCTTGCGCCGTACTTCGGCATGGACAGAGAGCGAATGGTAGGGCTTGCCTACTGGGGCGCAATGGAGTACTGGGGCGAATCGGGCGGATACCCGCGCAAGGGGTGGGCATACTCGTTTTTCAACCACGCGCTTGAGCCATTCCCGCAGGCGTACTTAATAAAAACGGCATTTTCCAACGAGCCTCTCGTGCACATTGGCGTAGCGGACGACAAAAGCGAAACAAGAGAGCTGAACGATATAGTTGTGGGAAAAATACCCATCTCGTCGCACTGGAACAGGCAGGAGGGCAAATCGTACGACGTTTATACCTACACCAACGCCGAGGAGGTGGAGCTGCTGGTAAACGGAAAATCAATCGGCGTAAAGAAAAACGACACAACGGATATTACCAAGCGCAACATCATTCTTTGGGAAAAAGTGCCCTACAGCGCCGGAGCGGTTACGGCAATCGCCCGGAACGCAGGGAAGGAGGCCGCGCGGCATACGCTCGAGACTACCGGAAAAGCCGTTGCGCTCCGAATGGAGGTGGAAAATCCTGCCGGCTGGCGAGCCGATGGGCTTGACTTGCAGTATGTAAAAGTTTACGCCGTTGATAAAAAAGGGCGCACAACCCCCGCCACGAGCGGCGAGGTAACCTTTGAGGTTTCGGGCGCGGCGCGGCTCATTGCGGTGGATAACGGCGACCACTCCAGCGACGAGCTGTTTGCGGGCAACAAGCGCACACTCCACAACGGCTTTGCAATGGCCATTCTGCGCTCCTCCAAAACGGCAGGTACAGCCAAAATAAAGGCAACCGCAGCCGGGCTGAAAAGCGCAGAAAAAACGCTGACAACAAGGTAGCGGGCGAGGCGCTATCGCTACGTTGACCGTCATTGCACTTTATTTGTCAAAAACACGTACCTTTAATGCAAAAATAGTTGCATAATGAAGTTACCTCATCCTATTCCCTATCAGGGAAGTAAGCGTAATTTGGCAGGCAAGATATTGCGATATTTTCCGGCGGCTTTTGACAGGCTAATTGAGCCTTTTGCAGGTTCGGCCGCCATTTCTATTGCGTCCGCCTTTTACTTTAAAGCAAATCATTTTGTTCTTAATGACGTCAATCAACCCCTGATGTCGCTTTGGGATTCCATTATCAACTCCCCGCAACATATTGCAAAACAGTACTACGACATTTGGAATGGGCAGCACGGGAATGAAGAAGATTACTACTATGCGATACGGGATAAATTTAACGAGACGCAACGGGCTGATTACTTGCTGTTTCTCTTGGCAAAATGCGTAAAAGCCGCTGTGCGCTACAATGCTCAAGGGAACTTCAACCAAAGTCCGGATAAAAGACGTTTGGGAAGAAATCCTCAGCTTATGCGGGATGCTATCTTAGGCGTTTCGCAGCTGCTCAGCGGAAAAACCGAAATTTACTCCGCAGATTACTCCATAATACTCAACAACGCTACCCCCAACGATTTGGTTTACATGGATCCTCCCTATCAAGGAACGGGGCAAAACGGAGGCTTCAGCTATGCCGGAAGCATTGATTTTGAGGATTTCATTATAGCGCTATTTGAGCTGAACAAAAAGAATGTTCCCTACATTTTGAGCTTCGACGGCAGAACAGGCGATAAACCATTTGGAAATCCACTCCCCGACAAGCTACATCTCACCAAAATAGAAATCAACGCCGGCCGCTCAACCCAAGCGACTTTGCTAAACCGTAAAGAATATACATACGAAGCGCTTTACCTCTCGCCCTCGCTTGTGGAACGTATTGACATGAGCAAAAAAGCAGCGAAACAATATGTTCAACATGAGCTGTTTGCACTGCATGAGTAAAAATAATCCAGCATACCCCAAAGCATTTTTGGAGCATATCCAATCAATCAATAACAAACGCGCAAAGATTGTTATTGCCCATATTATGCTGCACGGATTTATTACCACAGAAGATTTGGAAAATACTTACGGTTACAATCATCCGCCGAGGGCGGCGAGAGATGTACGCGAAGCGGGCATCCCTCTGGTAACGTTCAAAGTAAAATCCAAAGGCGGCAAATTCATTGCCGCATACAAGTTTGGCGACATCACGCAGCTGCAAATGGGTAGAGTGGAAGGACGAGCATCGGTTCCTAAAGAGTTCAAGAAAATTTTATATCAAGCATCTCACGGCAAATGTGCTATTTGCAATGAAAAGTTTACCGAAAGGTATTTGCAAGTTGATCACAGAGTTCCATACCAAATTGGCGGAGATATTCCCGAAAAGCGCGATAGCAAAAATTTCATGCTGCTATGTGGCTCATGCAACCGGGCAAAATCTTGGAGCTGTGAGCATTGTGAAAACTGGAAGGTGGATAAAATTTTTGAGGTATGCTTGAAGTGTTATTGGGGTAATCCGACAAGCTACAACCACATCGCATTGAAGAATATAAGAAGACTTGACTTGCAATGGAAAGGGGATGAAGTAAAATACTACGATGCATTGAAGCTACTCGCCAAAGAAAAAAACATCGAATTGCCGGACTTTGTAAAGCAAATTATCGCTACGTCCGGCGGGCGTGGTGGTAGCTCGTCAGCCGCTCTATGGGGTAGCGCAGAATTTCGAGGGAGGTAATGCCGCGCTTTTGCGCCACCTCCTTTAGCGTATCGGAAAAGAAGAAGCCCACGGAGCCTACTACGCCAAGCCGTCGGCTGACGCTGCACAGCGGCGTTACGTGGTTGTCGAAAAAGTCGCTGAGCGACCGGTGCACCAAGTCCCGAACAAAATCGTTATCCCTGTTCTTCACCAAAAAAGTTGCAAAACCGGCGAGGTACTCTGCCGGCGCGTCGCCGTGGTACACGGCCTGCAGCGCCTGCTCGCGCGTCAACCCGCGCAGCGCCGGCTGCCGGGCGAGCGTTGCCGGGAGCTGCCCGTAGAAAAAAGCGCGCAGTAGGCGCTTGCCCATGTCGGCTGCGCTGCCCTCGTCGCCAATGATGTAGCCCAGCGCGTTGGAGTGCTGCACAATGCTACTACCGTCGTACACCCCGCACGAAGAGCCGGTGCCGAGCACCGCCACCAAGCCGCTTTCGCCGCCAAACAGCGCCCGCGCGGCTCCCAAGAAATCGGGCATCACCGCAATTTTTGCCTGCGTGAACAGGCGCGCAAGCGCCTCCGATAAGGCGCAGGTGGCGGAGGCTTGCGCACATCCGGCGCCGTAAAAAAACAGCTGCCGCGGCTGCACCTCCTGCAGCGCATGCGGCACGCGCTCCCTGACCAGCATCGGCAGGCTGCCCTGCGCCGCGTGCAGCGGGTTGATGCCCCTGCCCGCATAGTGCCGGTGCGTACCGTCGGGGAGGAGAAGACGCCAATCGGATTTGGTGGAGCCGCTATCGGCAATGAGGAGCATGGCGAAGAATAGTGAAGAATTAAAAATGGGGAATGAAAAATATGCTGTTGCCATTGTGGACAACCCTACAGCTGACAATTGACGTAATGCTAAGCATGAGTATTTAATTCAAAATTTAGAATTCAAAATTTCATTACACCTTTGTGCGGTAGGCGGCGGAAACCTCGCCCTTGCTTACCTTTGTCAGCTTTGACTTGAGCAGCTGCTTGCGTATGGGGGGGAGCTTGTCCACGAACAGCTGCCCCTCGAGGTGGTCGTACTCGTGCTGAATAACGCGGGCGCGGATGCCGTCAAACCACTCGTCGTGCTCCGCAAAGTTTTCGTCGCAGTAGCGCAGGTGCACGCGGGCGGGGCGCTTCACGTTTTCGTGAATTTTGGGGATGCTCAGGCAACCCTCCTCATACGCCCACTCCTCGCCGTCTTCCTCCACAACGCGGGCGTTGAGAAACGCTTTTTTAAACCCTTTTCCATCGGGGAATTTATCCGCGAGGCAGTCCGTATCAACCACAAAGAGGCGGAGATTTTCTCCCACCTGCGGCGCAGCCAAGCCTACGCCGTCCGCATGGTAGAGGGTTTCCCAGAGGTCGGACAGCAGCTGCCCAAGGTTGGGGCAATCCGGGGTAATATCCTTCGCCTCCCTGCGCAAAACAGAGGAGCCGTAAAGGTAAATCGGTCGTAACATTCTTTATTTACTGTTTAAAATCGACGGTGTGCGTATGCGTGTAAGGCGCCGTTTGCCAAGGCTCAGCTCAAAAACAGCTGATGCCCCATTTTTTGCTCCTTTGTTTGCAGGTAGCGCCGGTTGTGCTCGTTGGGCTTTATGACAATCGGGACAGCCTCTACCACCTTAATATCGTAGCCTTCCAGCCCTTTTCGCTTGAGGGGGTTGTTGGACATCAGCCTCATTTTGCGCACCCCCAGCTCGTGGAGCATGCTTGCCCCCACGCCGTAGTCGCGCTCGTCGGCGCCAAAGCCCAGCGCAAGGTTTGCCTCCACCGTGTCTAACCCCTGCTCCTGCAGCTTGTAGGCGTGAATTTTGTTGAATAGCCCAATTCCGCGCCCTTCTTGGTTGAGGTAGATAATCACGCCCTTGCCCTCCCGCTCCACCATGCGCATAGCTTCGTGGAGCTGCGCCCCGCAGTCGCAGCGGCACGAGCCGAGGATGTCGCCGGTGGCGCACGAGGAATGTACGCGCACAAGTATCGGCTCGTCGGGCTTCCACTCGCCCTTTACCAGCGCTATGTGCTCCATTCCGTTTGACTTTTGGCGAAATACGATGAGGTCAAAGCTGCCCCACTTGGTGGGAAGGCTAACGCGGTCGCCGCGCTCCACGATGCTGTCGGTTTTGAGGCGGTAGGCAATGAGGTCGCCGATGGAGATGATTTTCAGGTCGAACTTTTGCGCCACTTTTTCCAGCTGCGGCAGGTGCGCCATGGTGCCGTCGGGGTTCATCACCTCAATGAGCACGCCCGCCGGTTGCAGCCCCGCCATGCGCACAAGGTCAATGGTGGCTTCGGTGTGCCCTGCCCGCCGCAGCACGCCCCTGTCCCGCGCCCGCAGCGGGTTGATGTGCCCCGGGCGGCCAAAGTTTTCCGGCTTCATGGCGGGGTCGGCCAGGGCGCGGATGGTGGCGGCGCGGTCGTGCGTCGATACGCCGGTGGTGCAGCCGTGCCCGAGCAAATCTACCGTTACCGTAAACGGCGTTTCGTGCGTCGAGGTGTTGTGCGCCACCTGCATGTCGAGCTCCAGCTCGCGGCAGCGCTCCTCCGTGATGGGAACGCAGATTACACCGCGACCCTCGTTGAGCATAAAGTTCACCTTGTCGGGCGTAATAAACTCTGCCGCGGCAACGAGGTCGCCCTCGTTCTCGCGGTCTTCGTCATCCACCACAATCACAAATTTTCCGTTGCGGATGTCTTCTACGGCTTCTTCTACGGTGTTCAACATTATTTTTGTAGCCTTACTACGTTATTTCAATAGTTTTTCTTTCATAAAAAAAATGGGGATGCCCAAGCGCATCAAGCGCACAAAGATAGAAAAAATAAAGAAAATAGAAATTTGAGCACTGAAAATTAGTGCTGTTGTAGCTTCAGCCCTCCGCTTGCAGCTTTTTCTCCACAATTGCCTTCATCAGCTCCACCGTATGGTCAAGGCCCAGCAGCGATACGTCGATGGCGAAGTGGTACGACGACGACATGCCCCACTCCTTGTCCGTGTAGTACTTGTAGTAGGCCGCCCGCGATTTGTCGGCTTTTCGCATCATTTCCTTTGCCTCGCTGTCGCTCACGCGGTGCCGCTCGGCGATAGCTTTGATGCGGTTTTCGGGCTTGTTGTGGATAAAAAAGCTGAGCAGGTCGGGGTTGTCGCGCAGCACGTAGTCGGCGCAGCGCCCCACCAGCACGCACGATTCGCCCTTGTCCACAATGCTGCGGATGGCGTTGCTCTGGAGCAAGAATAGCCGCTCGTTGGAGAGAATGTCGGGGTAGGGCGTGTAAACGCCCAAGTTCGGAAATCCTATCGAAAAAACGTACTGCAACCCGCTGGATGTTTTTTCGTCGGCTTTTTCAAACACCTCGCCGCACAGCCCGCTTTCCTTTGCCGCCTCTGCAAGCAGCTCCTTGTCGTAGCAGGCAATGGCGAGGTCTTTGGCCAGCTTTTGGCCTATGAGGCGACCGCCGCTGCCAAACTGCCGGCCTATGGTGATGATTACGCGCTTCGTCATTTTTTTATTACGCTTAAGGTAAAAAATTAGCCATAAAAAACCTCCTCTACAACTCTCTGTGGCTCTCTGTGCCCCCTCTGTGTAACTCCGTGTAATAGTTTCACAGAGTTACACAGAGGGGGCACAGAGAGCCACAGAGAAGACGAGGAGGTATTCTTAATTACTAAATCTTAATTCTTAATTACCTTGCAGCTTGGTGAATTTGTCGTTGTAGAAGTTGTATAAATCCATCATTTCGGGGCTGTCGTTGCGGAAGCGGAAGTAGATATTTTTTACGTTTTCCAGCGCATACTTATCGTTTGGTTGCAGCTCGTGCGCCTTTATGAAAGGCGCCAGCGATCGCTTAAACTCCTCGTTGGCTTGCGCCCCCAGCTCCTTAGTTCTGGGGCTTCTCCAGTCCTTAATTTCGGCCGCCTCTTTGACGTATTCTACTGCTCTGTTGTAGTACAGCGCACCCAGGTTGTAGTAGCCGTTGTAGTTGGCCGAGTCTATCTCAATTGTTTTGAGGTACATTCGCTCGGCGTCATCCATTCTCTTGAGCCTTTCGTACAGCGTAGCTTCGGCAAAGTATAGCGTTGCGTTGCCCGGCTCGTTTTCCTGCGCTTTCTTCAGGTAGGCAATCACTTTGTCTTCATTTGCGCCGGAGGTCAGGTAAAGGTTGATGAGCTCAATCAAAATAGCTTGGTTGGAGGGGAACTTTGAAAACCCTTCCGTCAGCACTTGCTCCTGCGCAACGGTGTCGCCTTGGCTTCCGTAAGCCTTGGCGAGGTTGGGATATACGTTGCCGCCGTCGAAGTAGGCGTTGTCGATGCAGAGCTTGAGGTAGCGGATGGCGTTGTCGTAATCCAGCAAACTTTCGCTGAGCGAAACCACGCCGGCGTAGTAGGCAATAAGCGTATCGAGCTTACCTACCAGCGGATGCCTAGAGACCTCTACCGATTCGATGAAGTACTGCTGCGCCGACTTGTAGTCAAGAGCGGCGTAAGCGTTCACTCCCTCTGTGCGCAGCTTGGGGGCGAGCGTTGTTAGCCCTTCTTTTATTTTTTTTGTTTGCGATTCTTTAGCGTCCAGCTCAATAGCTTTGAGGTATGCCGAATACGCCTGCGATAGCGGCCGCTCGGTGGCCGTTTCTTTTTCTTTCCACAGCGCTAGCATATCTTTCTCAAAGTAGAGGTCGATGCTTGGGAATACCAGCACCTCGTACTCGGTATCGCCCACCTTTTCCGTTGTTTTTTCTTTGGTCAGCGCTGCAAAAATTGCCTTGTGCATGCCTGTGCTTGCCCCCATGGTAGCTTTGTCGTACACGCTCACCAGCTTTTCGGCGCGCTGCACCCAGGTTTTGGGGTTATCCTTTTTCTTGGGGTTAGCGGTATCCGCATCACTTTTGGCAACATCTTTTTTTAAACTTTCAAGGTTGGGCGCCTTGATTTGTGTTTGCGCTACGGCGCCAAAGACCATTGTGGCGCAAAGCGAAAGCGTAAAAAACCTTTTCATAGCCTT
>JAISLN010000290.1 GCA_031290835.1 Prevotellaceae bacterium | reverse complement strand
ATCTTTTTTTGGCGAAAAGCTTCGCATCGGGTTTTTACCCTGCCGAAATATTGTAAACAGGTGCGCCTCGCGCAATTCAAAATTTAAAATTCAAAATCCTCATGAGTATTCTAAGCTCTATTATTAAGGTGTTTTTCGGCTCCAAGTCGGAGAGCGACATGAAAAAAATCGCTCCCTTTATTGAGAAGATAAAGGAGGTCTATCCGCGCTTTGAGGCCATGAGCAACGACGAGCTGCGGGCAGAGTCGTGGCGGCTGCGTGGCGTTGTTGCCGACAGCATCGCGGAGGACGAGCGCCGCATAGCCGAGCT
This sequence comes from Prevotellaceae bacterium, assembly GCA_031290835.1. Lineage (GTDB taxonomy): Bacteria > Bacteroidota > Bacteroidia > Bacteroidales > UBA932 > JAITMY01. The sequence continues at coordinate 5,501 of JAISLN010000290.1, read as the reverse complement.
GCGCGTGAAGCTCGAGTCGAACGAAACGGAAATAACCGAAAAGGAAAGCATTGCCAAGGAGGTGGATGAAATGGTGAAAGCCGTTGACAGGCAAATTGAGGCTACGCTGCTTGAGATTTTGCCCGAAGCTTTTTCCATCATGAAGGATACGGCGCGGCGCTTTAAAGAAAAGGCGCAGGTTGTGGTCACCGCAACCGACTACGACCGCGAGCTGGCCGCCGGCAAGGATTTTGTTACCATTGAGGGCGACAAGGCAATATACGCCAACGAGTGGATGGCAGGCGGAAGCCTAGTGAAGTGGGACATGGTGCACTACGACGTGCAGCTCATTGGCGGCGTGGCGCTGCACCAGGGCAACGTGGCGGAGATGGCTACCGGCGAGGGTAAAACGCTGGTGGCAACGCTGCCCGTTTTCCTCAACGCGCTTGCCGGAAAAGGCGTGCACATCGTAACCGTAAACGACTACCTCGCCAAGCGCGACAGCGAGTGGATGGGACCCATGTATCAGTTCCACGGGCTTTCGGTGGACTGCATCGACAAGCACCAGCCCAACTCCGATGCACGCCGAAAAGCCTACTTGGCCGACGTCACCTTTGGCACCAACAACGAATTTGGCTTTGACTACCTGCGCGACAACATGTGCATTTCGCCCGACGAGCTGGTGCAGCGCAAGCACCACTTTGCCATTGTCGATGAGGTGGACTCGGTGCTGATTGACGATGCGCGAACGCCGCTCATCATTTCGGGTCCCGTGCCCAAAGGCGAAGACCAAATGTTCAACGAGTACAAGCCGCTGGTGGAGCGCCTCTACAGCGCACAGCGCAACCTCGCCACCTCCATGCTTGCCGACTGCCGCAAGCTGCTCGCCGAAGGCAAAACCGAAGAAGGCGGCCTGCTGCTCCTGCGCGTCTTCAAGGCGCTACCCAAGTACAAGCCCCTCATCAAGTTCCTGAGCGAACAGGGGAACAAGGCGCTCCTGCTGAAGACCGAAAACTTCTACATGCAGGACAACAACCGCAACATGCACAAGGCTACCGACGAGCTCTACTTTGTCATTGACGAAAAGCTCAACTCGGTTGACCTCACCGACAAAGGGCTTGACCTCATTGCCAAATCGGTAAACGAAGATAAGTTCTTTGTGCTGCCCGACATTGGCAACGAAATTGCCGAGCTGGAAAAGCACCACCTCTCGCCAAGCGAAAAGCTCTCGGCAAAAGATAGGCTGCTCAGCGACTACGCCATCAAGTCGGAGCGCGTGCACACCATCCACCAGCTCCTCAAGGCCTACGCCATGTTTGAAAAAGACGTGGAGTACGTGGTAATGAACAACAAGGTGATGATTGTGGACGAGCAAACGGGGCGTATCCTCGAAGGTCGCCGCTACTCCGACGGGCTGCACCAGGCCATTGAGGCGAAAGAAAACGTGAAGGTAGAAGCCGCCACGCAAACCTTTGCCACCATTACGCTGCAAAACTACTTCCGCATGTACCACAAGCTCTCGGGCATGACCGGCACCGCCGAAACCGAAGCCGGCGAGCTGTGGACAATTTACAAGCTCGACGTTATCGTTATCCCCACCAACCGCCCCGTTATCCGCCTCGACGCCGAAGACCTCGTGTACAAAACCAAGCGCGAAAAGTACAAGGCCGTCATTGAGGAAATAGTCAAGCTGGTGGCAGCAAAACGACCCGTCTTGGTGGGTACCACCTCCGTAGAAATATCGGAGCAGCTGAGCAAAATGCTCAAGCTGCGCGGAATAAAGCACAACGTGCTGAACGCCAAGCAGCACCAGCGCGAGGCGGAGATTGTGGCCGAAGCCGGACACGCCGGTGTGGTTACCATAGCCACCAACATGGCGGGTCGCGGTACCGACATCAAGCTCACGCCGGAGGTAAAGGCAGCCGGAGGATTGGCCATAGTGGGCACAGAGCGGCACGAGAGCCGCCGCGTTGACCGCCAGCTGCGCGGACGCGCCGGACGCCAGGGAGACCCCGGTACCTCGCAATTCTTCGTTTCGCTGGAGGACGAGCTCATGCGCCTATTCGGGTCGGAGCGTATCGCCTCGCTCATGGACAGGATGGGGCTGAAAGAAGGCGAGGTAATTCAGGCGCGCATGATTAGCCGCTCCATTGAGCGGGCGCAGCGCAAGGTGGAGGAAAACAACTTCGGCATCCGCAAGCGCCTGCTGGAGTACGACGACGTGATGAACTCGCAGCGCGAAGTCATCTATACCCGCCGCCGCCACGCGCTCTACGGCGAGCGCATTGACATGGATATCCTCAACATGATTTCGGACTACTCCATAATGCTCATTGAGCAAATGCACGGCAGCGTGGACTACGAAGAGTTTTCGCTGGAGCTCATTCGCCAGCTCTCCGTTGAACCCAGCTTCGACGAAGCCACGTGGAAGCAAGCGTCGGCAAGCGAGCTGGCGGACACGCTGCAAAACCACCTGCTCGAAACCTACAGGCGCAAGATGGAGGCGCTGGCAAGGCAAGCCTACCCGGTCATCAAGAACGTGTACGAGGCGCAGGGCAACAGCTACGAAAACATTGTTGTACCGGTGAGCGATGGGCACAAGGTCTTTCAAATTCTGGTTAACCTCAAAAAAGCCTGCGAAACGGAGGGCACAGAGCTCATACGCGCCCTCAGCAAGCTGGTCATCCTTGCCATGATTGACGAGCACTGGAAGGAGCACCTGCGCGAAATGGACGAGCTGAAGCAAGCCGCCCACAACGCCGCCTACGAGCAAAAAGACCCGCTGCTCATCTACAAGCTGGAGAGCTACGGGCTATTCCGCGGTATGCTGGAAAAAATCAACCGCGACGTGCTCTCCATGCTCACCAAAGCGCACATCCCGCAGCACGACGGCGCTCCGGTGCAGCGCAACGCTACGCCGCGCATCAAAACGGACATGAGCCGCATGCAAACCGGGCGCACCGACCTTGCAGCCTCCGGCGGCAAAAATGCGCCGCAAAAACCGACGCCCGTGCACGTCGAAAAGCAAGTGGGGCGCAACGACCCCTGCCCCTGCGGAAGCGGAAAAAAGTACAAGAACTGCCACGGGGCATAGCCTTAGCAAAGGGAGAGAGAGCTGCTACAATTTTTGGTGGCGTCGTACATGGTATGGCGCCACTATTTTTTGGGCGGTAGTAGCAACCGGCTTACTCTGGTTGATACCTGCAAAAAGTCTTATCGCTGTAGAAAATGGTGATGCTCTCCACCGTTTTCCCCGTTTTTTGAGCGGCAATATCCTGCACGCCTGTCAGAACACTCAAGCCTGCCTCATCCATATCCGCCTTGGTTTTTACATTTTTGTCCTGCTCCGCTGGGGGCTCAACTTTTGCCGGAGCCTCATTTTGGGGGGGAGGCGCATCAAATAGAGAAAGGGATTGAGAAGTATCAGCAGCGCTTTTGTGCATTGCACCTTTTCCGAGCAACAGCCACTCGGCGTTGATGTTGGGAAAGGTGAGCAGCATTTTCGTAATAAAGTCGTAGCTGGGCATATTGCGCCCTGCCAGAATATGCGACACCCCCGAGCGCTGCACCTTCAGCAAATCGGCAAATTGGGTTGGCGAAAGGCCTTTGGAGGCCAAAAATTGCTTAATTCTATCCTTCATACGCCTGTAAATTTTACGCTACAAATGTAATCAAAAGCGGTTACAAAACCAAATTCCGATAGAGAACAAATGTAAACATTGTTTGTTTACATTTGTAATATACCATAACCTGATGCTCCCTCAAATGTAGGCTCAAAAATCGCTGTTAGCTGCTCAAAATTCGTTTTGCCCATACCTACCGCTCCCTTGGGGTAATAATCTTTGAAAATTAGCTTGTTTACGAAGATATATCCTGTTTTAGGCTGCCGCAGGGCGTCTGAATCCTTTAAAATGTTGGATTAAGCAATATTTTTATTATCAATGCTTTAGAAAAATATAGCCATTTTATGACGAAAAATTTTCAGCTTAATAGTTTACTATCAGGTAGCTACAAATTTCATCTGCATATAAGATGTAATACGTGAGAAGTAAGCCTTTAGATATACGATATAAATAGCTGGATATAAAGCATATATAATTTCAAAAAGGCAGCTTCCAAGCCGTTTTTTGCGCCTTTTGCAGAAAATATTCGCTTTTTGCTTGAAGTAAAATGTAGATAAATTGTATAAATATCTGGGTTACAAAATATTATTCCATATAATTGCATGTAAAAATAGGCGTTACATCTGTGATTTGCAATATGTCAACCTCCCCACCCTACCCTGTTGATACAAATGTAACCGGCAGCTGTGCGCATGTTTTTATAGCCGTTTCGTTACAAATGTAAACAACCGACACCTGACAATTTGGCGCTACCACACCCTTATTCCGGGCTGTTGCAAGGAGGTTTTGGCAAAAGAATAGGCATGGGTTAATAAACATTAGAGTTGTGGTGCGGAAGTGAGGAAATTTCGGCGGCAAAAATGCTTACATTTGCCGAAAGTTTACCGCCAAATGGGAAAAAACCGAAAGGAGAAAAGAGAGCAAAAAATAGCGCTCGTAAAATTCTTCAATTCCAGAGAATGAAAGTCAAAGTATGCGGCATGAAGGATGCCGACAACGTTGCGGCCATTGCCCGGTTAGAGCCGGACTACATGGGGCTCATTTTTTACGACCGCTCGCCCCGCTTTGCCGGCGGGCTTCCGCCGGAGGCGCTCGGTTCGCTTTCGCCCAGAACGCTGCGCGTGGGCGTGTTTGTCAACGCCGCACGGGACTACATTGCCGCGCAGGCGGTGCGCTACCGCCTCGACCTGCTGCAGCTGCACGGCGACGAATCGCCCGCCGACTGCGCGTGGTTCAAGTCCGGCTACGGCATTATAAAGGCTTTTGGGGTGCAGACGGCGGCGGATTTTACCGCAACGCACCGCTACGAGGGGCTATGCGACTACTTTTTGTTTGACACGAAAAGCCCGCAGCGCGGCGGCTCCGGCGAAAAGTTCGACCACCGCTTGCTAAAAAGCTACAACAGCCCAACGCCCTTTTTCCTGAGCGGCGGCATTGCCCCCGAAGATGCGGCAAACATGGCCGCCCTGTGCTTCCCCTCCTGCGAGGCGCTCGACGTTAATAGCCGCTTTGAGGTTTTGCCCGGCGTAAAAAATGTGGCGGAGGTGGGGAGGTTTATTGGGGCGGTGAGGGGGCTTTAAGCCGCAGCTTTCCGTGCGCGTATTTTCCGTCGGGCAGCGGGAGGTGCTTTTTTTGGAGCTGCGCTAGGGTTTCTACGCTGCCGGTGGAGAAGAATTCGTAGAAAGGTTGAGGGGATGCTTCGTCGCGCAGGAGGTTGTTTTGCTCCAGCAAGCGCTTTACCTGCGCCGCGACAGCCGGCGCAGGATTGATGATGCTCATTCGCCCCTGCGTTACTTTTTCGATGCTGCTCTTCAAAAACGGGTAGTGCGTGCAGCCGAGCACCAGCTCATCTACGTTGTCGTCGAGCATGGGCTGCAGGTAGGTGCGCAGCAAGTCCAG
>JAISLN010000289.1 GCA_031290835.1 Prevotellaceae bacterium | reverse complement strand
TTCTCTGCATTCCGCTTAGATGTTGGTGTTACGGGCATTTTCCGTTTTGTAGCGAGACCGAGGATTGAACTCGGGACCTCATGATTATGAATCATGCGCTCTAACCAGCTGAGCTACCTCGCCATTTCATTTCATACATACATCATTGCCACAACAACCGTTTCCGCTTACGTCGCGTTGCGCCTTGTCTCCGGCTGCCTCACCTGAGGCAAGGTTTCCTTCACGGCAGCGCTTGGCGTCTGTCTGCATTTACGCCGCGAAGCAACAACGATTGCTGCAACAACCCACTACTCCGTTACCGGCGCTGTCGCTGCTGTTGCCTTTGTCGAAGCGGCCGTTACCACCTTTTTCTCCTTGATGCGGGCTTTTTTGCCGGTGAGCTTGCGCAGGTAGAATATGCGTGCGCGGCGCACCTTGCCGACCTTTGCGAGCTCAATTTTTTCAATAAAGGGGGAGTTGAGGGGAAAAATACGCTCCACGCCCACGCCCTCCGATATTTTGCGTACGGTAAACGTTTGCGTGTTGCCCTGCCCCTTCCGCTGAATGACCACACCTTTGAACTTTTGCAGGCGCTCCTTAGTTTCCTCCACAATGCGGTAGGTAACTGTAATAGTATCGCCGCTTTTGAATGCAGGGTAAGTCTTGTTTTCGGCGTAGAATGCTGCTTCCGCCGTCTTAATCAAATCCGTTTTCATCGTAAATATATTTTTTTTGTAAGCGCAACGTTACGCTCAAGTATTCGTTACCGGGTAATGAGGTTACCAAAACGGACGGCAAAAGTAAGCAATAAAATGGGAATCGCAAAGAGATTCGCATTTTTTTTCTCAAAAAAAGTTCCCAAAAGTTCCCAAAAGTTAATTTTTGGGTAATACAGAGAAAAAAAATGGGGGGAGAGTATCAATTCCGAAAATCTTACCTATATTTGCAGTCCATTTACAACTAAAAAAGATTTCTAACCCATTAAAAGAAAATGTAATGACAAAGGCAGACATCGTAAACGAAATTGCAAAAGTTACCGGCGTTGAGAAGGTAGCAGTGCAGAAAACAGTGGAATGTTTTATGGAAGTGGTAAAAGATGCATTGGTAAAAGACAGAAATGTGTACCTGCGTGGCTTTGGTTCTTTTATTATAAAGAAGAGGGCTCAAAAAACGGCGCGCAACATTTCCAAGAACACTACCCTTGTAATTCCCGAGCACTACATCCCGGCATTCAAGCCCGCGAAGAGTTTTGGCAATAAGGTGAAAATCAGCGTAAAGAAATAATTTGTTTAACCCCTAAATTTTTAAACGCTATGCCTTGCGGAAAGAAGAGAAAAAGACATAAAATGGCTACCCATAAGAGAAAAAAACGTCTGCGTAAAAACAGGCATAAAAAGAAGTAAAATTGGCTTGTAGTTTTATGCGAGTAACAAACCTAAAGAGCTTAGGCGCTTTAGGTTTGTTGTCTTTTTTTGAGACAGCTTCATAAGCTTGTACTGCAACAATTATAGAAGAAATTATGAATAATGAACTAGTGGTGGATGTAGCCGCCTCCGAAATTACCATTGCTCTACTTGAGGACAAGCAGCTGGTGGAGCTGCACAAGGAGCAAAGCAACGCAAATTTTTCGGTGGGCGATATATACTTGGGGCGAGTGAAAAAGCTAATGCCCGGGCTAAACGCTGCATTCATTGACGTCGGCTACCAAAAAGATGCTTTTTTGCACTACCTTGATTTGGGCGTACAGTTCCTGTCCATGGTCAAGTACGTAGGGGCGCTGCTCAAGAAAGAGCGCACGCCCGACATCTCAAAGTTTAAGATGGAGAAAAACCTCTCCAAGGACGGGAAAATAAGCGATGTGCTAACGGTGGGGCAGCCCGTGCTGGTGCAAATAGCCAAAGAGCCTATTTCGACCAAAGGGCCGCGCCTGACCGCCGAAATATCTATCGCCAACCGCAACATGGTGCTGCTGCCGTTTGCCGATAAGGTTTCCATTTCGCAAAAAATAGCCTCCAACGAAGAGCGCAAGCGCCTGAAGCGCCTAATGGACAGCATTGTGCCCCGCAACTACGGGGTAATTATGCGCACGGCGTGCGAAAACAGAAAAGTCGCCACGCTGCACAACGAGCTGCGCGCCGCCATACACCAGTGGGAGGCGTGCTGCGAAAAAATACGCACCAGCCCTCCTCCCTCGCTGATTGCTACGGAAATGAACCGCACTACCGCCATGCTGCGCGACCTGCTCAACGTATCGTTCAACAACATTTACATCAACAACGAAGCGCTCTACAACGAGGTAAAGGAGTACATTGGCTCCATTGCGCCGGAAAAGGAAAAAATTGTAGCGCTGTACGAGGGCAGAAAGCCCATCTTTGAGCACTTTGGGCTGACCAAGCAGGTCAAATCGGGCTTTGGGCGTGTGGTGTCGCTCAAGGGTGGCGCCTACTTGGTGATAGACCACACGGAGGCGCTGCACGTGGTGGACGTCAACAGCGGTATTCGCTCCAACAAGGGGAGCGACAGCCAAGAAAACAACGCGCTTGACGTAAACCTGAACGCGGCGCAGGAAATTGCGCGGCAGCTGCGCCTGCGCGACATGGGCGGAATTATCGTGATAGATTTTATCGACATGTACCAGCCCGAAAATCGCAAAACGCTTTACGAGCGCATGGTAAAGTTCATGGAGAACGACCGCGCCAAGCACAATATTTTGCCGCTCTCCAAATTTGGGCTTATGCAGCTTACGCGCCAGCGGGTGCGCCCCGAGATGAAAATTCAAACGCAGGAAGCCTGCCCCACCTGCAACGGCACGGGAAAAGTTGGCCCCACCATCCTGTTTGACGAGCAGCTCGAAAGCCGCGTTGCCTACCTCACCTCCGAGGAGAAGGAGCGCAACCTCGCGCTGCGCGTGCATCCCTTTGTGGCGGCATACCTGTGCGCGGGTATATTTTCGTCCAAGCGCAGGCTGTGGCAGCGCAAGTACCATTGCCGCCTCAAGGTGATACCTTCGCAGGAGTGCGGCTACTTGGAATTTTTCTTTTACAACAAAAAAGGAGAAGACCTTTGCTAGCGCCCAAGGCGGAAAACGCACGGCGCTACGCCATCAGCATATAACAATTGTTCATGGATTTATCGAAAGAAATCAGGCGGCGGCGCACGTTTGCCGTCATTGCGCACCCCGACGGCGGCAAAACGACCCTCACCGAAAAGTTGCTGCTTTTTGGCGGCGCTATTCACGTGGCGGGCGCCGTGAAGTCGAACAAAATAAAGCGCGGCGCCACCTCCGACTTTATGGAAATTGAGCGTCAGCGCGGCATTTCGGTGGCTACGTCCGTTATGGGTTTTGAATATCGGGGATTGCAAATCAACATTCTCGACACGCCCGGGCACGAAGATTTTGCCGAAGATACCTACCGCACGCTTTCCGCCGTTGACAGCGCCATTGTGGTGATAGATGCGGCCAAGGGGGTGGAATCGCAAACGCGCAAGCTGATGAACGTTTGCCGGATGCGCAACACGCCCGTTATGGCGTTTGTCAACAAGTGCGACCGCGAAGGCAAAGACCCCTTTGACCTGATCAGCGAGCTCGAAAAGGAGCTGCGCATAAAAACCATTCCGCTCACCTGGCCTGTGGGCATGGGAGCAACCTTCAAGGGGGTGTACAGCCTTTACCGGAAAAAGCTGAGCCTATTCTCCTCTCAGGACAAGCAGCGCGTGGACGACAAGGTGGTTGAGTTTAGCGATATTGCCTCGCCGGAGCTGGAAAGGTATATCGACAGATTTGCCGCCAAGCTGCGCGAAGACGCGGAGCTGCTGCAGGGCGTTTACCCCTTGTTTGACGAAACCGAGTACCTTGCAGGCGACGCTGCGCCTGTTTTTTTTGGCTCTGCGCTCAACAACTTTGGCGTTCAGGAGCTGCTCGACACCTTTTGCGAAATTGCGCCCTGTCCGCGCCCCACGCACACCGACACGCGCACGGTTGACCCCTTTGAGGAAAAGCTTACGGGCTTTGTCTTCAAAATTCACGCCAACATGGATCCCAACCACCGCGACCGCTTGGCGTTCCTGAAAATTTGTTCGGGGACGTTTGAGCGCAACAAGGCGTACCTGCACGTGCGGCACGGCAAACAGCTGCGCTTTTCGAGCCCCAACGCCTTTATGGCGGAGAAAAAAACGGTGATAGACGCGGCCTACCCCGGCGACATTGTTGGGCTGCACGATACCGGCAACTTCAAAATAGGCGACACGCTCACCGAAGGCGAAAAGATGAACTTTAAGGGCATCCCCAGCTTTTCGCCCGAAATGTTTCGCTACATCGACAACGCCGACCCCATGAAGGCCAAGCAGCTCGCCAAGGGAGTTGACCAGCTGATGGACGAAGGCGTGGCGCAGCTTTTCACCAGCACGCTCAACGGCCGCAAAATCATCGGCACGGTGGGCGCCTTGCAGTTTGAGGTGATTGAGTATAGGCTTGAGCACGAGTACGGCGCAAAATGCCGTTGGGAGCCTATTGCGCTGCACAAGGCGTGTTGGATAGAGAGCGACAACAAGGCGCAGCTGAGCGATTTCATGCTGCGCAAGCACGTCAACATGGCCAAAGACAAGCACGGACGAAACGTATTCCTTGCCGACTCCCCCTACGCCCTGCAAATGGCGCAGGAAAAATTTCCCGACATTAAGTTCTACTTCACAAGCGAAACGTGATTGCACATAAAGTTGGGAATTTAGAATTACCGGTTATACCTTTTTTTGTTGTAATCGGCTGTTTTTCATTATATTAAATAAACATCATTAAGCAATTTTCAGCATGAAAAAAATCTTAATACCTGCATTTTGTATGATAGCACTTAGCGGCTGCAACAGCAGCCATCGCGGCTCGGGGATTGACCTGAGCAACCTCGACACGGCGGTAAACCCGCGCGAGGACTTTTACGGTTACGCCTGCGGCGGATGGATGAAGAAAAATCCGCTGAAGCCCGAATACGCCCGCTACGGCACGTTTGACCAGCTGCGCGAAAACAACCAGCAGCAGCTCAACGACCTTATCGACGAGCTGAGCAAGGGAAAAAATCCCGAAGGATCGGTACAGCAAAAAATAGCCGACCTGTACAACGTTGGCATGGACGCGGCAACGCTCAACGCGCAGGGCAAGGCGCCCATTCAGGAGGAGCTGCAATCCATTGCCGCCATCGGCACGCGGGAAGAGCTGACGGCAAAGGTGGTGGAGCTGCACACGCAGCAAATCACGCCGTTTTTTGCCTTCTTTGGCGAAGCCGATTTTGCCAACAGCGACATGAACATAGGCTGGCTCTACCAAGGAGGCCTGTCGCTCGGCGAGCGCGAGTACTACCTCGACGAGGATGAGCGCTCAAAGGAAATTCGCGCCAAATTTGTTGAGCACATTGCCGCCCTGCTTGCCCTTGCAGGCTACGATAAGCTTTCGGGCGTGAGCGCGGAGGCGTTGGCGCAGCAAGTCTTTGACCTCGAAACGCGCCTCGCAAAAGCTTCCATGGACAAGCACACGCAGCGCCTGCCCGAAAAAATATACAACAAAATCTCGGTGGAGGAGCTGAAAAAATTGGCGCCGGCCTTTGGTTGGGACGCCTTTTTTGCGGCGGCAGGCTTGGGCGACATGCGGGAGCTCAACGTTTCGCAACCTTCGTTCATCGGGGAGGCGTCGGCTATTTTGAAGGACACGGAGCTGGACAAGCTCAAGGCGTACCTTGCGTGGACGTACGTAGATGCAGCCGCGCCCTACCTGAGCGACGATTTTGTAAACCTGAACTTTGAATTTTACGGAAAAGTTTTGAGCGGTCGCGAAGAGCTGCGCCCGCGCTGGAAGCGCACCGTAGATGTGGTGAACGGCGCATTGGGCGAGGCAGTAGGGCAGGCCTACGTGGCAAAGCATTTTCCCGCCGCCTCGAAGGAGCGCATGGTAACGCTGGTGAAAAACCTGCAGGCCGCGCTTGCCGACAGAATTGGCGGTCTGGCGTGGATGACCGACGCCACCAAGGCAAGGGCGCTGGAGAAGCTGGGCACCTTCCGCATCAAAATCGGCTACCCCGACAAGTGGCGCGACTACTCGAAGCTGGAGGTAAAGAAGGACAGCTACTGGAAGAATATTTTGCGCTCCAACAAGTTCGATTTTGAGTACCTGATGAGCGAGGTCAACAAGCCGCTGGACAAGGAGAAGTGGGCTATGTTTCCGCAGACGGTCAACGCCTACTACAACCCCACCACCAACGAAATTTGCTTCCCGGCGGGCATTTTGCAGCCTCCGTTTTTCAGCAAGGACGCCGACGATGCGGTGAACTACGGCGCCATTGGGGTGGTCATAGGCCACGAAATGACGCACGGCTTCGACGATCAGGGGCGCAAGTACGACGCAAAGGGAAACCTGCACGATTGGTGGACGGCTACGGACAGCAAGCAGTTTGAGGAGCGCGCGCAAACGCTGGTGGAGCACTTTGACCAAATTGAGGTGCTGCCGGGGCTTAACGCCGACGGAAAGTTTACGCTGGGCGAAAATATTGCCGACTTTGGCGGGTTGCAGGTGGCGTACGTTGCCCTCCAAAAGGCGCTGGAGGGAAAACCGGCGGAAAGCATAGACGGCTTTACCCCCGCGCAGCGCTTTTTTATTGCCTACGCCACGCTGTGGGCAAGCAACATCCGCGACAAGGAAGTGGAGCGGCTTACCAAAATAGACGTACATTCGCTGGGAAAATGGCGCGTGAACGGTACGCTGCCGCACGTGGAGGCGTTTGTGCAGGCGTTTGGCCTACAACCCGGCGACGCCATGTACCTCAACCCCGAAAAGCGGGCGAACAT
>JAISLN010000288.1 GCA_031290835.1 Prevotellaceae bacterium | reverse complement strand
CTGCTCCCGTTCCTGCTGCTCAAGTGGCTGCCTGTGCGCCGCGAAAACAGGTTTTCCTTCCGGTGGACTATTCCGCTCATCGGCGTTTGCCTTGCCCTTGCCGATTTTGTGTACTTCTACGCGCTTGCCGAGCCCGATTCGCTGGTGGCCATTGTGTCGGCGCTGCGGCGGTGCAGCGTGGTGGCGCCGTTTTTGGTGGGCGCGCTCTGCTTCCGGGAGCAAAACGTGCGGCGCAAGCTGGCCATCATCTGCGGCATGATAGCGGGCGTGTGCATGGTGGTGATGGGAAGCTGAAAAAAATGAAGAATGAAGAATATTTTTAAGCTGAAAAAAATGATTACTTTTGAAGCAAACTTCATACGTTGAACAATGGAAACGAGGATATTTCACGGCAGCGATGTTCGCGTAGAAAAAGTAGAGCTTGCCAAATGCAGCTTTGAGCAAAAAACCTCCTCGCACCATTATCGTAAAACTCTCACTAAAAAACACCATGACCAACATCTCTTCCTTTCTCCATAAGCTCGCCATGTGCTTTGCGCTGGCGCTCTGCGCGTGCTCCTGCGGACGCCGGACGCCGGAGGGCAAGACGCAGGGCAACTTTTACGCGCCGCGCTACGCCGCGGGCTTTTGCATTGATACGGCCGGCGGAGCAAAAACGCTCACCGTTCTCAACCCGTTCCAAAATTCAAAGAACGTTGCCTACCGCTACCCGCTAAGCAGCGCACCGCCGCAGCGCGTTGTTTGCATGTCCACCACGCACGTGGCGTTTTTGCGCCTTATTGGCAAGGCAGACTGCATTGTGGGCGTGTCGGGCGCGGGGTACCTCTACGATTCGGCCATGCAGGCGGCCTACCGCGCGGGGAGCATTAGCGATGTGGGGTACGACAATGCGCTCAACATGGAGAAGATCCTTGCGCTGCAGCCCGACGTTATCTTTGCCTACGGCGTTGCGGGAGAGTTCTCCTCCACCGCCGCAAAGCTCGAGGAGCTGGGCTTGCAGGTGATGTACGTTGGCGAGTACACCGAAAGCCACCCGCTGGGCAAGGCGGAGTGGGCGGTTGCCTTTGCGGCGCTGTTTGGGTGCGAGCCATTGGCTATCGAAAAGTTTGCGCAAGCTGCCCGCGCCTACGAGGAGCTGAAAGCGCTGGCCGCCGGCGCAAGCCCCAAAACGAAGGCGCTACTCAACGCCCCATGGAGCGATGCTTGGTTTGTGCCGGGTGCGCTGGGCAACGCTGCCCGCCTCCTGACCGACGCCGGCGGCGAAAGCGTGATAGCGCTGCGCAGCCAGCGCGACAGCTACCCCATAAGCATAGAGCAGGCGTACAGCTACGCGCAAACGGCCGACGTTTGGCTCAACACCGGACAGGCAAAGACCCTGAGCGAGCTGAGCGCCATGCACAAGCTGGTGCAAAACATCCCGGCCTTTCGGCGGGGCAGCGTATACAACAGCATTGCCCGCGTGAGCCCGCAGGGAGGCAGCGATTTTTTTGAGTCGGGAACGGTAAACCCTCACCTCATCCTGAAGGACCTGATAAAAATTCTTCACCCCAACCTCCTCCCCACCGACACGCTTACCTACTACCGGCTGCTGCGGTGATGATGATGATGATGATGATGACGCCAAAATGCCCATTAGGAGCATTAGCTCGTTGAAAAGATACTTGTTTTTAGCTCTTGATAGAAAAATACTCCGCCGACTCTCGCTGCATCCCGGTGGATGCCGCGAGAGTCAGAAATGCCCTCCTCCTCATCTTTGCATCCCGTAGGGATGCATCTCTCGGTAGAAATGCCCTCCTCCTCATCTTTGCATCCCGTAGGGATGCATCTCTCGGTAGAAATGCCCCTCCTCCTCATCTTTGCATCCCGGTAGGGATGCATCTCTCGGTAGAAATGGTCCCCTCATCATCTTTGCATCCCGTAGGGATGCATCTCTCGGTAGAAATGCCCCTCCTCATCATCTTTGCATCCCGTAAGGATGCATCTCTCGGTAGAAAATATAACATCCTGAGATAGAGATTGAAAAATGTAGCAACATTTCTACCGAGAGATGCATTCCTACGGAATGCGGTTAGCTGTTGTTCGCCGTATTTTCTACCGAGAGATGCATTCCTACGGAATGCGGCTAGCTGATGTTCGCCGTATTTTCTACTGAGAGGTAATTCCTACGGGATTATTCAGCTCGCGACAATTTGAACTGAAAATCGACGTAGCCAAATGTACCCTACGGCAACATTAATTTATTCAAAAAGCGCTGCTCTACACCGAATTGATACAATTTATTTAGCGGATAATAAATATTCATTATCAATAAGCTATATCCTAATGGACATTTGAGGTTTATAGCTATTAATCCGAGCCAACTCTTCTCCGCGATAAGGCTGCTAAACAGTCACCCTAAATCAGGAACAGCCCCTGCCCGCCGCCGAGAGGATTTTTGTTTTTGAAGATAAATAAGTACTTTTGCAGCGCAATAAAAATTAATCGGTTATGAATACCATATTGTTACAGGCCGGTAAGCCGTCCGCTACAAACCCCTTGTACTCAAAAAATCATAATGTTTAGCCCGCACATTACCCACGAGGAAATAGAGCTGCTGCCCTACGTTGCGTTTGGCGGGAAAATTACGGTTGTAGACAAGCCCGAAAAGGTGGCGGCGGCAGCTGTGCGCCTCATGCAGGAAAAAATACTGGGCTACGATACCGAAGCGCGGCCGAGCTTTGCGCGCGGAGTGCACTACGGTACGTCGCTGGTGCAGCTCTCCACGGCAGACCATGCGTTTCTTTTCCGCGTAGATAAAATCGGCATCCCCAAGGAGCTGGCGGCGCTGCTGCAGTGCAAGGACGTGCTCAAGGTAGGCGTGGCAATTGGCGAAGATATACGCGGAATGCAGCGCATCGGCGCGTTCAAGCCGCAGGGCTTTGTTGACTTGCAGGTGCTCGCCGACCGCTACGGAATAGCGGACAAAGCGCTGAAAAAAATTGCCGCCATCGTGCTCAACCTCCGCATCTCCAAGTCGCAGCAAACCTCCAACTGGGCTGCCCTGCGCTACACCGCCGAGCAAAAGCTCTACGCCGCCACCGACGCCTGGGTGTGCCGCGAAATCTACCTCAAGCTCATGGAGTGCCAGCCCCTACCTCTACCCCAGCCTCCCGCAGCCAAAGCCGCAGAAAAAGAAGCCGACGGCAGCGCAAAGAAAAAGGCGCACAAAAAACGCCACAAAAGGCGGCGCAAGCCTTCCATGATGCGCAAGGCGCAGCAACCGGCGGCCGCGCTGATAACCGTTAACCCACACGATAGCCACAAATGAACATTAGCGAGCTGGGCGAGTTTGGTCTGATTGACCGGCTTGCAAAAAAAATTCGGGCGCGAAACGCCTCCACCGTCAAAGGCGTGGGCGACGACGCCGCCGTTGTCGCCCCCTGCGGCAAGTGCAGCCTGCTCACCACCGACATGCTGCTCGAGGGTATTCACTTTGACCTCACCTACGTGCCCATGAAGCATCTTGGCTACAAGGCGGCAACGGTGGGCTTTTCCGACATATACGCCATGAACGGTTTCCCGAAGCAAATGGTGGCTTCGCTGGGCGTATCAAACCGCTTTAGCGTGGAGCACATCGAGGAGCTGTACGAGGGCATGCTGCTGGCGTGCGAGCGCCACGGGGTGGACATGGTGGGCGGCGATACCTCTGCGTCGCTCACGGGGCTTACCGTTGGCGTGAGCGCGCTGGGCGAGTGCGAGCCCGACAGGGTGGTTTACCGCAGCGGCGCCAAGCCAACGGATTTGATTTGCATCACCGGCAGCCTCGGCTCGGCCTACATGGGCCTGCTGCTGCTGGAGCGCGAAAAAAAGGTGCTTGAGGCCAACCCCCGCGCTACCCCGCAGCTGGCGGGCTACGAGCACATCATTGAGCAATACCTGAAGCCGGAGGCCAACCGCGACCTCATCCTCAACCTCCGCGAAGCCGACGTAACGCCCACCGCCATGATCGACATTTCGGACGGGCTGGCCTCCGACATGCTGCAAATTTGCAGGCAGTCGGGCGTGGGGGCGCACCTCTACCTCGATAAAATTCCCATCGCAAAGCAGTGCATGGACATGGCAGAGGAAATGAACTTTGACGCGGTAACGGCTGCCCTCAACGGCGGCGAGGACTACGAATTGCTGTTTACCATCCCCCTATCGCTGTACGAAAAGGTGAAAGACTTGGGGCGCGTGGCTGTAATTGGGCACGTGGTGGAGGCGGACAAGGGTGCGCTGCTCATTCCGCCCAACGGCGAGCCGGTGAGGTTGCAGGCGCAGGGTTTTAGAGGTATTGCTTGATTTTTGGCTTGAGGAATCTGCGTAAATCAGCCAAATTCGCGCCATCTGTGTGCAAAAAAGACATCGGATATTCATGTATTTTAGCACACAGAGGACACGGATTAAACAGGATAGGCAGAGATTTTAAAGGCAAAATTATTGTGATAGCGTACACGTAGCTTGCGCAAAACGTCATTGTAGCTCATTGCCGTCCGGCATGGCGTTAGGCTTTTATCCCGCTTAGCTTGTAAAGGTAAAAGGCAACAATAACAAAAACGGTCAGGATGAACGACCACTTGATAATCCGTGCACCGTGCCTGAAGCTAAGCTTCAGGTGCAGGATGGTAAAAATCAGGCAAAAGCAAATGGGGATAGTAGCCGGATAGAGCGCAAGGCTCTCCGCGAGGTTACCCTCCAGCAGCGCAATAATGCTACGCTGCAAGCCGCATCCCGGGCAGTCAACGTGGAAGAAATACCTGCCGGGGCAGGTCAGCAGGTGCTCCTTCCACCACGCTACAAGCGAAATCATTTGGGCGTAAGCGTTGCTGTTACATTCCTTTCGGCTATCCTTCCTCCTCCTTTTTCTTCATCGCCTCGCGCACCTTGGCCTCCACCTCTTCCGCCAATTCGGGGTTGTCGGCAAAGAGCTTGGCCACGGCGTCGCGGCCTTGCCCCAGCTTGGTATCGCCGTAGCCAAACCACGAGCCGCTCTTCTTGATGATGTTAAACTCCACGCCGAGGTCAATAATTTCGCCGATGCGCGATATGCCTTCGCCAAACACGAGGTCAAACTCCGCCTTGCGGAAGGGCGGCGCCAGCTTGTTTTTCACCACCTTTACGCGAACGTGGTTGCTCACGGCCTCTTCTCCATCCTTGTTGGTGGTCACCTTTCTGATGTCCACCCGAATGGAGGCGTAGAACTTGAGCGCGTTGCCGCCGGTGGTCGTTTCGGGGTTGCCGAACATCACGCCGATTTTTTCGCGCAGCTGGTTAATGAAGATGCAGGTTGTTTGCGTTTTGCTAATGGTGCCCGTGAGCTTGCGCAGGGCCTGCGACATGAGCCGCGCCTGCAGCCCCACCTTGTTTTCGCCCATATCGCCCTCTATCTCCGCCTTTGGGGTGAGCGCCGCCACCGAGTCGATAACCACAATATCCACCGCGCTGGAGCGGATGAGCTGGTCGGCTATTTCGAGCGCATCTTCGCCGCTGTCCGGCTGCGAAATGAGCAAATGGTTTACGTCCACGCCCAGCTGCTCGGCGTAGGTGCGGTCAAAGGCGTGCTCCGCGTCGATAATTGCCGCAATGCCGCCCAGCTTCTGCGCTTCGGCAATGGCGTGTATGGCAAGCGTAGTTTTTCCCGACGATTCGGGGCCGTAAATCTCAATAACACGGCCGCGCGGATAGCCGCCAATGCCCAGCGCCGCGTCGAGCGCAATGGAGCCGCTGGGGATAACCGGTATTTGCTCCACCTGCTTGTCGCCAAGCATCATGATGGTACCCTTCCCAAAATCTTTGTCCAGCTTCTCAAGCGTGGCCTTCAGCGCTTTCATCTTGTTGTCGTCAACCTTCAAATCTTTTTCTTTTGCCATGGTTTTTTTATAGTGAATAGTGAATAATTGATTCTAAAACTCCTTAAAATTTGCCGCGCTAAGGTAGTAAATACTCTTGGACTTGCAGCGTTTTGGCGAGGTTTATTCCCAACTTGTTGATAAGTTGTTTTGGGTGTGCGCATCGCCTGAGCATCTCGCGCGGCTACATCTTTTTTTATGTAATTTAATTTCAAACTATAAAAGCATGACATCAAGATATTTTTCAATCCGCTTGACTACAACACATTGGCAATAAAACTATTTCGTTACCTGCGTATGACTTTTAGGTCATGGCTGAAATCCGTTGAGGGTTGTATCTTTGCATAAAAAAAGTGATGGAACATCAACAAACCCTTCATTGTCCCCACTGTGATTCGGTTGTAGCGTTGACCTTGAACAGCTCCGGCGTTCGCGACGTAAGCCGGACTTTAGGCATCAACAGAAACACGGTGATGGCTTTGAAGAAATCGTAAGCTGTATAATACAATAGCTGTCAGTGTGTTGATTTTTTAAATACGCATAGCTTCCGAATTTGGCAGGTTTTAATTTTGAAATCGTGAAATTTAAAAACCCTCGTCTTGACGTATTGATTTACACGCAAAAAACAGTATCTTTGCCGCTGATAATATTTTTTTCAGATGAAATACTTTAACATAGCGGGGCCATGTAATAGCGCAAAGCATTACATGATAGATGCGTCCACCCGCCTAAAAGGCGTGGAGCTGCTAATCGACAGGGAGCAATACTTTGTAATCCACGCAGCGCGTCAGAGCGGAAAAACAACCTACCTGCAGGATTTGGCCCAACGGCTCAACGCCGGCGGGAAGTATTACGCGCTGTACTGTTCGCTGGAAAGCGTGCAAGAGGTGGTTGAGCCTGAGCGCGGTATTTTTACCGTTTTGGATTGCATCGTTATTGCCTTGCAGCAATCGTCCATACCTTTTGTCTATGATGAAAAGTATGAAAAGGACAAGCAAAGTTGGCCGGTATTGCTGAACGCCTTTCTAACAGATCTGGTGAAAAGTTTGGACAAGCCATTGGTCATTTTTTTCGACGAAACAGACTATTTGAGTGGATTGACCTTAGTTTCTTTTTTGCGCCAATTGCGCAGTGGATACAACGAGCGTAGTATGAGACCTTTCGTTCATGTTGTGGTGCTATCAGGA
>JAISLN010000287.1 GCA_031290835.1 Prevotellaceae bacterium | reverse complement strand
CAGCTTGCACTGCGCGGTGAGGATGAGGTAGTCCACCTCAACGGGAGGCTGCACGGTGCAGGCGGGCTCGCTGCACAGGATTTTTACCGTTTTGCCCGCAAAATTTACGAACCCCCTGCACAGCCCCCACTCCGCAACCTCCTCGCGGGAAGCCCGCTGCAGCGAGATGCGCTCAACGGCGCTTAGCCCCGCAAAGCCAAGGCTCGCAGCATGGCTCTTGACGTTGAAGTCGAACGAATTTTCCACATCGGCGCTATCGCACAGCGCAAATCCCCGCCGCTCGCTCACAAACGAAATGAGCGAAACGCTCCTGATGCAGTACACCGCCATGACCTTTTGCCGCTGCTGCGCGTACTTGTGCACCGCTCGCAGCGACAGGCACCCCGCCATGATGGCCAGCGACAGCACGAAAAGCCGCGCCTTTCGCGTCCATACGTACAGCGACAAAAACAAAATGGCAAATACTATCAGCCACGCCTGTAGCGGCGTCAGCCAAAAGGCTTCGAGCAGCGCGTGCGGCAGGCTTTCCACAAAGCGAATGAGGAAGTTGAGCAGCGCAATGCAGTAGCCCGTGAGGGTGGTGAGCAGCCAGCCAAAAAACGGCGCCTCCGGAATAAAGGCAAAGGGCAGCGTGAGCAAAAATCCGCCCATAATGGCGGTTGTGGGGAGGCTGACCAGCAGGTTGGTAAGAAGAAAATACGCGGGGAACTGATGAAATATGTAGATGGATATGGGGAACGTGCCGATGTTGGCCGCCAGCGAAACCGCCGTAAGCGACCAGATGGCGTCGGGCAGCCAGCGCTTGAAGTGCAGCGAGCGGTAGATGTAGGGCTGAAAAAACAAAATAGCTACCACCGCAGCATACGAGAGCTGAAAGCCCGCATCGAAGAGGCAAAGCGGGTCGAACACGCAAATCAAAAAGGCGGAAAAGACCAGCGTATTGTAGCTGTTGGTGGTGCGGCTAAACATGCCGCCAATGGTGAGCACCGCAAACATAATGGAGGCGCGCAGCACCGATGGCGACAGCCCCGCCACCAGCGCATACAGCCATATACACATCAGCACAATGGCGCCCCGCATAACCCGTCCGTGCTTTCGCCTATCCATAAACTTGAGGATGAAAGTAAGTATCATGCTGATGATGCCCACGTGCATGCCCGAAACGGCGAGAATGTGCATGGCGCCCGCCGCTGCGTACGACTGCCGCAGGTCGGCGTCGAGCAAGGACTTGTCGCCCAGCGTGAGCGCCTGTAGCACCGCCAGCTGCTCGCCCGTAACGCCTTGCTGCGCGTAGTAGGCCAACAGCCGCTTGCGGATATTTTTGGGCGCCGTTTTCCATACCGGCAGGTTGTTGTGGCTCACTACCGCGCAGCTGCCGGCGTCGATAAAGGCGGCGGAAAAAATTCCCTTCTTGCGCAGGTAGCCGCCGTAGTCAAACTCGTAGGGGTTTTTTGCCGACGAGTTGGCGTTGGGCTTGAGGCGCGCCACCAGCTTGTCCCCCAGCATGGGCAGGGCGTGGGCGCTGTCGCTGCGCAGGTAGAGCGTCATTTTTTCGTCCACCTCTCGCCATACGCCCGCGCTGTCGCAGTAGGCGGATACGGCAACGCTCAGCTTGGCAAACTTGGGGCTTTGCGAGGGTTCGTCGGTTACTACCGCCGCAACGCAAATGGTTTCGCCAACCGGCAGCTCGCTCTCCTGCTTAACGTTTTGCATCACGGCAACGCCAACGAAAAACAAAAACAGGTTGGCCAACAAGCCAAAATACCAGCGCTGCGCGTAAGACGCAAAGCGGTAGTGCGCAACGAGCATGAGGGCAAAAAGGGTCAGGCACAGCCACGCCGTACCCGACCCCAGCGACAGGAGCTGCTGCTCCCGCACAATAATCCCCACGCTCAAGGGAAGCATCAGGCGCACAAACGGCGCCGAGCGAAGCCTGTCAACTATCTCGGAGTAGCGCATGAGGTGGAGGATTTACAGAATTTCAAAATTTACAGAATTTACATGTTTTTCATGTGGGAGATTTACAAATTTACAGAATTACAAAATTTACATAATTTACATGTTTTTCATGTGGGGATTTACAGAATTACATAATTTACATGTTTTTCATGTTTTTCATGTGGGGATTTACAGAATTACATAATTAACATAATTAACAAATATGTAAATTTTGTAAATTATGTAATTATGTAAATTAGTAGCCAAATATCTGCTCTTGCGTCAGCTTTTCTACGGCTCCGAGGGCGCCCATTTTCTCAAAATCAACCGATTTTTCGTCACCCAAGATGCAGTAGGTGTAGGGAAGATTTTTGACGTACTTTTGCTGAAAATTCCTCAAATCCTCCAGCGTCATTTTCGGCACCTTGTTGAACACATCGCGGCGAATGTCGTAGCTGATCTTCATTCGCTGCGCAACGTCGTAGGCCCGCAGCACGCCGATTTTGGTGATGCGCTCGGTGCGCAGAAGCTGAATAATGCTCTCCTGCGCCAGCTTGAACGCGGCCTCGGATTCGGGCATGTCGTTCAGAATGGTATCGAACACCGCTATCGCTTCGCCCAGCTTGTCGGTTTGCGTGCCGATGAACGCGCTCATGTAGGTGGATTTGTGCAAGCGCGAAGGCAGGGTGTACCTCGCCGAGGCAGAGTAGGCCAAGCCTCGCGCCTCGCGCAGCTCCTGAAAGACAACAGCGTTCATGCTGCCGCCAAAGTATTCGTTGTAGAGCCTTACGACGGGCACCAGCGATTTGTCGTACTTGCCCAGCTTGGCAATCATTGAGAAGTATATTTGCTTGGCGTCGTAGTGGGCAAAGAGCACCTTTCCGCCGGTGGGCTGCTCCGTAAACTTTTCCTCTGCCGGCAAATCCTTTAGCGACTTGGGCGTTTTGTGGTGGCTGTTGAGCACGGCAACAATGCCGGCTTCGCGCTCGGGGCCGTAGTAGAAAACCCGGTGCTTGTAGCTCGCCAGCCCGCGTATTTTGTCCACCAGCGCTTGAGGGTTGAGCTGCTTGAGCTGCTCCTCCGAAAGGATGTTGGTGGCGGGCGAAACCGCTCCGTAAACGCCGTAGCTGTGCAGCCGGTTAAAGTTGGTAGATTGGTTGAGCTTGTCGTTAGCGCGCGATTTCAGCATGTCGTCAACGAGGTTGGCGTAGGCTTCTTTGCTCACCTGCGCGTGGGCGAGCAGGTGCTCAAGCAACTCCAGCGAGCTGACCATATTGCGGCTCAAGCCGCTCAGGTAAACGGAAACCCTCTCGTCGGACCACGACACCCCAAACGATGTACCTTGCTTGTAAAACTCCTGCTTCAGCTGCTCGGCGGTATATTTGTCCGTGCCCAGGTAGTTCAGGTACGAAGCCGCCAGCGACAGCTCCCTGTCGTGGTTAGTACCCATTTCAAAAACGTAATCCAGCTCAAACAGCTCGTTCTCCGTATTCTGCTTGTAGAGGATTTCCACGCCCGATTTCAGCTTCAGCTTGCTCAAATCCTTTTTGAAGTCAAGGAATACCGGCTCAATCGGCCGCACCGGCGTACTTTTGAGCTGCACCAGAAAGTCGCTTTCCGCGTCGCGGTTGAGCTGCACCGGCGTAATGGCGGGCTTGTCTATTTTCTTTTCGTTGGGGTCTTCGCCGGTGCGCTTGTACACCACCACGCAGCTGTTGCCCAGCCGCTCGTTGGCAAACTTCACCAGCTGCGGCTTGGTTATCTTTGCCATGCGGTCAATATCCGCCACCGCGTCCTTCCATGCTATGCCGTTTGTAAACGCCGACACAAAGGCCCTTGCGCGCGCAGCGTTGTTTTCCATGCTTTGTATGGAGGACAGCCTGAAATCGGTGATTACAGCCTCTATCAGCCAATCCTCAAAGTCTCCGTTCTTGAGCTTGTTCACCTGCTCAAGGAGCAAAGCCTTAGCGTCGTCCAGCGTTTGCCCTTGCTTGGGCGTGGCTTGCAGCAGCAGCGCTTGGTAGTCGGTCAGCCCGAGCACCTGGCTCGAGGCGCGCAGCAACTTCTGCTGCTGGTTAATGTTCAAATCTATCAGCCCTGCGTTGCCGTTCATGAGCACCATGTCCAGCAGCTTGAGCATGTCGGCGTCTTCGCTGGCGGCGCCCGCAAAGCGAAAGCCTATCGCAATGCTTTCGGCTTCGCGCCCGTACACCGTTTTTTCCTGCATGGGCATCAGCATATTTTCTGCAGGAAGCTGCAGCGGCGCCACCTCCCGCCGCTTGAACCCGCCAAAGTAGCGGTCGATGATGGCAATTGCCGTATCGGGGTCAAAGTCGCCCGACATGCAAACCGCCATGTTGTTGGGCACGTAGTACTGCTTGAGGTGCTTTTTGATGTTGGTGATGGAGGGATTTTTCAGGTGATCCTGCGTTCCGAGAATAGTTTGGGCGCCGTAGGGGTGGTGCGGAAAAAGCCCCGCGAGCATTGCCTCGTACACCTTGCGGCCGTCGTTGGTGAGCGACATATTTTTTTCCTCGTACACCGCCTCCAGCTCCGTGTGGAACAGGCGAATGACAGGGTTGGCAAAGCGTTCGGACTGAATTTTTGCCCAATTTTCGATTTGGTTGGCGGGGATATTCTCCTGGTAAACCGTAGCGTCGTTTGAGGTGTAGGCGTTGGTGCCGCTTGCGCCGATGGCGGACATCAGCTTGTCGTACTCGTTGGCAATGGCGTACTGCGCCGCCAAGCCCGACACGCTGTCTATCTGGTGGTAGATGACCTTGCGCTGCAGCTCGTCGGTAGTGGTGCGGTACACCTCGTAGCGGCGCTCAATATCGTCGAGCAGCGGTTTTTCCTTTGCGTAGTCCGACGTGCCGAAGCGCGATGTGCCCTTAAAGAGGATGTGCTCCAGGTAGTGCGACAGGCCCGTGGTTTCGGGGGGGTCGTTTTTTCCGCCCACGCGCACCGCAATGTAGGTTTGGATGCGCGGCGCGTTGGCGTAGGTGGTGAGGTAAACCCGCAGCCCGTTGTCGAGCGTGTAAATACGCGCCTTGAGGGGGTCATTCGGCACGGTGTCGTAGTGATACTCTTTGCCAAAGGCGGTAAGCGCTACTATCGAAAACGATAGGGTTAAAAGAAATTTTCTCATTTGCTTGTATTTTTTATGGTAAAAACGGAAGTGACTTAGCTGCAAAGATAATCATTTCGGCGTATCCGCCAACCAACGCCCGCGCCGGCGCGCGCTTCAAAGCTGCCGCGAGCGCGGATAATCCCGATAGGATTACCTCTCGCGGCAATTTGAGCTGAAAATCGGCGTAGCCAAATGCACCTGCCGATGAAAGAGCGGGGCTTAGTCGCCAAAGCAAATGTTGATGCTTTTGGCCACGTGCACGAGGTTGCTGTTGGGGTCAACCAGCTTGGGGTTGCTCACCGCCTCTCCGAGCGGCACGGCCACTACGTTGGGCGATTGGTAGGAAACCATGTAGCCGAACTTTTGCTCGAGCACCATCTCAAACGCTTTTACGCCGTACTGCGAGGCGAGCACCCTGTCGTAGGGCACCGGCGACCCGCCGCGCTGCACGTGCCCCAGAATGGTGCAGCGTATGCCCGTTTCTATGCCCGCCATGCGCAGCTCTTCGGCAAAGCGCTGCGCGGCGCCCTCCAGCTTTACGCTGCTCAGCTCGCTCTCCTGCGTGCCCAAAAATGAGCCGCCCTTGGGCATGGCGCCTTCGGCAACGATGGCTACCGCAAACTTTTTCCCATTTTCAAACCGGTTGTCCAAAAAGGTCTTTATCTTGGTTATGTCGTACGGAATTTCGGGGATAAGGCAAATTTCTGCGCCCCCGGCAATGCCGGAGTGCAGCGCAATCCAGCCCGACAGCTTTCCCATGACCTCGAGGATAAGGATACGGTTGTGGCTTTCGGCGGTGCTCACCAGCCTGTCCAGCGCCTCGGTAGCCACGTCCACCGCCGACTGAAACCCAAACGTTACGTCGGTTGCGCCGAGGTCGTTGTCTATGGTTTTGGGAACGCCTACTACGGGCAGCCCCTTGTCAAACAGGCGCTTCGACATGGCCTGCGAGCCGTCGCCGCCAATATTGATTACCGCGTTGAAGCCTATTTCGCGGCACATGGCAATCATTTCGTCCGAGCGGTCAACGTAGGCGAGCGAGCCGTCGGCTTGCTTTACCGGCCAGTTGAACGGCCCGCTGCGCTTGGTGGTGCCTATAATGGTGCCGCCCTTAACGTGAATACCCGATACGCTTTGCCGGTCGAGCAGCTTGAGCTCCTGAGGCTGGCCAAGCAGCCCGTTGAACGAGCGCATGCTTCCCCAAACCTCCCACTCGGGGCACACGGACGCGCGCTTGACAAACGAGCGGATTACCGCATTAAGACCGGGACAATCGCCACCGCTGGTGGCTATCAAAATTTTTTTCTTCTTCATAAATGTAATAATTTGTTGAGCTTTTACAGGTTAGCATTAGGACGCTTGAAAATTGAAGCTGCAAACTTACAAGAAAAACGCGAGCTTTACAAATGCTCACAGCGAAAAGATGTTACGGAAAAGATAAAGAAGCGGCACAAAAAATACCACAAACGTGGTATTTTTTGCAAGGTACGGACGCTTTACCTTTGCGTCCGTGATTTATCAGCTACGCTATACCTAAAAACTTTACCTTTAATATGTACGCGCTGCATCAACATATTTTCGTACCGCTTGTAGCAAGCCGCTCGCTTGTGGCGTGGGGTTGGCTGCCGCGCATAGCTATAGCACACACACACACACACACACACACACACACACACACACACACACACACACACACACACACAAGCCCGCAAGTTACGTAAAATTTTTCTGTTTTACAACAGCTTACACTTTCTATTTTCTCGCAGCGAACGGTCGGCTACCTCGACCGTTCGCTTTCGTTATGCCTACCCCTAATGGGCAGCGGAGTCTTTCGGCTGCCTATTATCTCGGACGCCAAAGAGTGGGGGCTTGACCCTGAATTTGCGGCGGGACGTTTTTTATACTATCCGCAAATCTCTGCTTACAGCATTGGACTTAATCTGGTATTCTAAAAATTATTACCTTTGCACATGACGAAGCTGAATATCGGGTATCCAAAACAGGGCTGCTGCCGAAAAAGTACATCAACCCGGAGGATTTGAATTTCAGGTCAAACTGCGCCATCAACCTCATCATTATTCGCTACGCCGAAATTTTGCTCACCGCCGCCGAAGCCCGCATAGAGCTAAATACGGAGTTGAGCACGGCGCTGGGCTATATCAACGAGGTGCGCCAACGTTCGGATGTGAACATGCCGGCGCTGAACCTTTCCGACCAAAGCGCCCTGCGCGATGCCGTGCGCCACGAACGGATGGTAGAGCTGGCGCTGGAAGGCAACCGCTTTTTCGACATCCGCCGGTGGAAGATAGCAAAAACGGCCTGTACCGGCAGCGTAAAGGGAATGCGCTACGTTGCGGATGAAGCGACGGAACCGTCGCTCTACACCTTCAACAGAAGCAAAACGTTTGCAGACAGGGATTACCTCTGGCCTATTCCCTACAACGAAAGGCAGCTGTGCCCAGAATTATCACAAAACACAGGATGGCAATAAGCTATGAAAAAAGTAAACTTATCCGAATCGCTATCAGCTGTCATGCTCGCCGCAGCAGCGACGGGCATGACGAGCTGTTCCGGCAGGCAGCCCGACAGGCCAAACATCATCGTTATCCTTGCCGACGACATGGGCTATTCCGACATGGGATGCTACGGCGGCGAGGTAGAAACGCCCAACTTGGACAAGCTGGCGCAAAACGGCCTGCGCTTTTCGCACTTCTACAACGCCGGCAAGAGCTGCCCTACGCGCTCCTCGCTGCTCACCGGCCTCTATCCGCATCAGGCGGGCGTGGGGCGAATGACGTTCGACGACGGGCTCCCCGGCTACCGGGGCAACCTCTCGCACAACGCCGTAACCATTGCCGAAGCGCTGCAAACGGCCGGCTACCAAACCGGCATGGTGGGCAAGTGGCACGTGGCCGAAACGCCCCTCCGACCCGACCAGCGGCAATGGCTGGCGCATCAGGTGGAGCACGACGACTATACGCACCGCGACAACTACCCCACCCGGCGCGGATTCCGGTACTTCTACGGAACCATTTACGGCGTTGTGGATTACTTCGACCCCTTTAGCCTTGTGTACGGCGAAGAGCCGGTGCGCTCGGCGCCCAAAGGCTACTACAGCACGGTGGCGCTGGCCGACAGCGCTACCGCCTACCTGAGCCGCGCAGCTCGCTCCGCCGACCCGTTCTTCCTCTACCTAGCGTTTCACAGCCCGCACTGGCCGCTCCACGCGCTGCCAGAGGATATAAAAAAGTACGAAAACGTGTATAAGGACGGCTGGGAGGCGATACGCAACCGCCGGTATGAGCGGATGCGCGAGCTGGGCATTTTCCATTCGCCCGGCAACGCCACAAACCTGCTCTCGCCGCGCCAATTCAACGACAGCTGGGCCGATAATCCCTCGCAGGAGTGGGACGCGCACGCCATGGCCGTTCATGCCGCCATGATAGACCGCATGGACAAGGAGATAGGCAAAGTGCTCCGCGCGCTGGAGGAATCGGGCAAGGCAAAAAATACGCTCATCCTATTTTTGGTGGACAACGGATGCAGCGGCGAAAATTGCCAAATGTACTCCGAAGGCGAAAACGACCGCCCCGCCGAGCTGCGCAGCGGCGAGCCGATTATCTACCCCCGCAAAAAGGAAACCTTGCCGGGCACGGAAAACGTGTGGGCGTCGGTTGGCCCCAAGTGGGCAAACGTGGCCAACACGCCGTTTCGCTTCTGGAAAGGCATCATGCACGAGGGCGGCGTCTGCACGCCGGCCATTGCCTACTGGCCCGGCGGGCTGACGGCCGCAAAGGGCTCCGTGACCGCCGAGCCGTGCCACGTAATGGACGTCATGGCTACCTGCCTCGACGTGGCCAACGCCAAGTACCCGACAAGCTACAAGGGCAACGAAATTATTCCGCTGGAGGGCATAAGCTTCTTGCCCCTGCTCCAAGCCGGCGAGCGCAAGCGCCACGACCTAATCGGGTTTGAGCATTTCCACGAAAAGGCGCTGGTGAGCGGCGACAAGTGGAAAATTGTACAGCGCCCGGGAAAAGGCGCATGGGAGCTCTACAACCTGAACACCGACCGCACGGAGCTGCACGACCTATCCGGGCAATACCCCGAAAAGCTGAAAGAGCTGGTGGAGCTGTACGCAGAATGGGCGGAAAGGTGCATGGTTGTGCCGTCGCCGGACAGGTGACGCCGTGGGTAGCGAATCGAAAAGTAGCCCGCTGTTTTTTTGTTTTACTGTTAACCTTATTCCGAAACATGAATATTATAAAACCTTTCCGGCTTTTGCCGCTGTTGTTGCCGGGCTACCTGTCGGCAGAGAATAAATCGGCTCAACCCAACATTATCGTAATTCTGACCGACGACATGGGATTTGGCGATGTGGGAGCTTACGGCGGAAAATTTGTGCCTACCCCCAACATCGATAGAATGGCTGCCGAAGGCATCCGCTTTACGCAGTACTACAGCGCCTCGCCCATCAGCTCGCCCTCGCGGGCAGGGTTGCTCACCGGGCAATGTCCGGGCAATTTTCACATCACAAGCTACCTGCAAGCAAAGGCAGGCAACCAAGCCGCAGAAATGGCGGATTACCTTTCGCCCGACGCGCAAACTTTGCCCCGCACGCTTCAGGCCGCCGGATACAAAACAGGGCATTTCGGCAAATGGCACTTGGGCGGCGGGCGCGACGTGGACAACGCGCCCGCTATCACAAAATACGGGTACGACGAGTACGCCAGCACCTACGAAAGCCCCGACCCCGACCCGCTGCTCACCGCCTCCGGCTGGATTTGGTGCGCCGACGACAGCATCAAGCGCTGGAACAGAACGGCCTACTTTGTGGACAAAACGCTGGATTTTCTTAAGCGACATCGGGAAACGCCCTGTTTTGTCAACCTGTGGCCCGACGACATGCACACGCCATGGGTGGGTAACATGGAGGAGCAGCGCATTTTTCCCAAAGGCGAGCAGAGCGAAAAAAACTTCCGTAGCGTGCTGATAGAGTACGACCGGCAAATGGGTAGATTGCTTGAGGGCTTGAAAGCAATGGAGCTGGAGCAAAACACGATAGTCATCTTTACTTCCGACAACGGCCCGGCGCCGAGCTTTCGCGGCAGCCGCGCCGGTAATTACCGGGGATGCAAGGCGTCGCTCTACGAAGGCGGGATACGGATGCCGTTCATTGTATGGGACGCAGCGCATTTGATTCCCTCGGGAAAAATAGATGACGCCTCTGTAATCTGCGCCTTCGACCTCTTTGAAAGCCTGTGCCGGATAGCCGGAACCCCGTTGCCCAACGGGTTTGCAAGCGACGGGCAGGATATGAGCAAAGCCCTGAGCGGGCAGCCCCAGAAGCGCACCAAGCCCATCTACTGGGAGTACCGCCGCAACGATAGCTACGCCTTTCCCAAGCCTTTTGACAACGACCGTAGCCCCGCGCTGGCTGTTCGGCAGAATCGCTGGAAGTTGTTGGTTAACGCCGACGGAACGGATGTGAGGCTTTACGATTTGTCCGTTGACCAAAGGGAAACGACAAACCTCTGCGAGCAGCATCCCGAAAAAGCTAATGCGCTCAAAGAGCAAGTCCTGCGGTGGCGAAAGTCGTTGCCCGCAGCAAGGTGAGGCGCAAATGCGCTTACCGAATTGTCCCGATGTGGTACGGCGTTATTTGGTACACGAGGTAGTTGAGCCAGTTTTGAAACAGCAGGTTGGCGTGCGAGCGCCAGCGCACCAGCGGCGGGTTGTTGGGGCTGTTGTCCCGGTAGTAGTTGCGGGGAACTTCTATGGGCAGCTTTTTTGCCAAATCGCGCTTGTACTCGTTGTCCAGCGTTTCCGGGGCGTACTCGGAGTGCCCGGTAATAAATATTTCGCGCCCCTCTCTTGCCCGAACAATATATACTCCCGCCTCTTTGGATTCGGACAAAATGTCCAGCGCCGGTACTTTTTCTATATCCTCCTTTTTGATTTCCGTATGGCGGCTATGCGGGGCGTAAAATACGTCGTCAAACCCTCTGAAAAGGGGGTCCAACGGCGTGCTGACCGTATGCTCAAAGATGCCGAACATTTTTTTCTCCAGCGGGTGCTTTTTTATGCCGTAGTAGTGGTACAGCGCAGCCTGCGCCGACCAGCAGATGAACATACCGGCGGTTACGTGCGTTTTTGCCCAGTCAAAAATTCGGGTAAGCTCTTCCCAGTAGTTCACCTCCTCAAACTTCAGGTGCTCCACCGGAGCGCCCGTAACGATAAGCCCGTCGTACCGCCGGCTTTGGATTTCGTCAAAGCTGATGTAAAATTCATGGATATGCTCCATTGGCGTATGCCTTGACGCGTGGCTCTTGAGCCCTATCAAGTCCAGCTCCACCTGCAAAGGCGAGTTGGAGAGCACGCGCACCAAGTCTGTTTCGGTATCAATCTTCAGCGGCATGAGGTTGAGCAAAGCCAGCCGCAGCGGGCGAATATCCTGCTCCGAAGCGCGCATGGCGCCCATAACAAAAATATTTTCCTTTTTCAGAAGCTCTACAGCCGGAAGCCGATCGGGTATATTTATAGGCATAGCACAAAAAATCAACAATGAAAAAAATGAGGAACAAAAGTAGGCATTTCTTGATAAACTTGCAAAACACCCTTGATGTGCTTGTAATTTGTTACGAAACGCAAACGTTATTTTTCGCTAATCTGCCCCCTCTGAAAATATCGTTTACTCGCCAATTAACTCGCCCATCCGGCACTTATATATACAGCTGATAATTAAGCTATAAAAAACAACAAAAGAGGCTGATATTGCTGGCGTTGAGGCTACATAAATTTTCATCCGAGGAGATAATTTGCAGGTGTGCATGACGATTTTTGGGAAATTGCTCAAAAAAAATTGGAAGACAGCGAAAATAATGTCATTATTTTTTATACCTTTGTCTTTTGTTACTTGTTACTCTAATCCACGTACATGTATTTTTTACTCCAAACTTTCTCTATCAAATAAAAAACGTATTAATTATGAAAAGAAAAATTTATTGCTTAGCGGTTTCCTTAGGGCTTATAGTAGCGTCGTGCGGCAGCCCTGAAAAAATGAAAGATGCAGCCGATCAAATCAAGGTAAAATGCTCTCCTGCGGTATTGGAAGCCCGTGCCGGTACCATTAAGGCAAAAATTACCGTTACCTTTCCCGAAAAATATTTCCATCCGGACGCTATCCTTGAAATGCTCCCCGTTATAAAGTACGCCGGCGGCGAAGTTCCTGGAGTTGCTAAGGTATTGCAGGGCGAAAAAGTGAAAGACAATAACGCTATCATTTCACAAAAAGGCGGTGAATATACTCAAGACCTGACGTTTGATTTTATTGACGAAATGAAAGTGGCAACGCTTGAAGTGCGCCCCACGTTGATAGTAAAAGGGCAAAGGCTACAGTTCGCCAACGACATAAAGGCTGCCGATGGAGTAATTGCTACCTACAAGCTGGCGGAAGTTGAAGTTGCGCCTGTCATAAACGAAGATGCATACGAAAAAACAGTAGAGGAAAGCAAAGAGGCTGAAATTAAGTTTATCATTAACCAGGCAATAGTGCGCAGCTCCGAGCTCAAAAAGGAAGATGTAAAAGCGCTGGAAAAATTTGTTGCAGACGCCTTAAAGAGCAGCGGTAAGCAAACCGTAAAAGAGCTGCGAATTTCTTCGTATGCCTCGCCCGATGGCGCTGAAAATTTAAATGAAAAATTATCCGCCAACCGTGGCAAATCTGCAACCGATGCTTTGCGTACATCCCTCAAAAAATCAAAAATTGCGCCGGGTAAAGACCTCGTTGCCGTAGAGGCTACAGCCGAAGATTGGGAAGGATTTAAGGAGCTGATGAGCGCCTCCGATATTCAGGATAAGGAGCTGGTGCTGCGCGTGCTCTCCATGTACAACGACCCTGCGGTGCGCGAGCGCGAAATCAAAAATATTTCGTCAGTGTATAAAGTTATTGCCAACGAAATTTTGCCCGAGCTGCGCCGCTCCAAGCTGCTTGCTACGGTAGAAGTGGCCAACCTGAGCGATGACGAAATAAAGGCGTTGGTGGATGCCGACGACCTCGAAAAGTTGGATGTAGAGCAGCTCATTTACGCTGCCAACAACCTCTACACCGACGAAAACGTGAAGGTTAAGCTCTACCAAAAGGCAGGCGAAAGCTTCTCGGATTTCCGCGCGTACAACAACCTTGCCGCACTTTACCTTGCTCAGAAAAAAGCCAGCGACGCCAAATCTGCCGCAGATGCGGCTTTGGCTGCCAACGGCAGCGACGTAAAAGTGAAAAACAATGCCGGATACGTAGCCTTGCTGCAGGGCAACACCGCTGAGGCAGAAAAACAGCTGGCAAGCGCAGGGCTGGACGAAAGCAAGCAAGGTTTGGGCTACATTGCCATAGGAAAAGGAGAGTATAGCCAAGCGTTGACCCTGCTCAAGGGCTCCAAGAACGTTAACGAAGCATTGGCCTTGCTGCTCAACGGAAAAATTGACGAGGCAGCTACCCTGCTCGCCGAATTAAATTCGGCAAAGGCATACTACCTGAAAGCGGTGATAGGCGCTCGCAAAAGTAGCGAGAGCGACGTGCTGGATAACCTTAACAAGGCATTTGAGTTGGATGCAACCCTCAAAGACGCCTCCAAGAAAGATGCGGAGTTTGCTGCATTTTGGCCGAAAATACAGTAAGAGTACCGATAGGATAGTAAAAACGAGAGAGAGGAGCGCCAACCTTAGCGCTCCTCTCTCTTGTTTTTACTCATTCGGCTCATTCTCCCTGCCGTATTCGCACCTGTAGCGCATTTTCAATCGGCTGCTCGCTAACAAAGATGAAGTAGCCGCCACCTCCGGCGCCGCTGAGCTTCCAGCCTGCGGCGTTGCCTTTGTACTTATTCAAAACGTTCAGTATATCGCTGTTGACCATGTGGGGAAACATGGCAATCTGCGCCTCGAAGCTTTCGCGAATGGCTTGCCCAAAATGCTGCGTATTTTTCTCTTTTATGGCGTTCCAGCATTCGTTGGCGGCCGTGCTAAGCATTTGGGCATTTTGGGGCGTAATATTTGTTTCTGAAAGCACATCGTAGCCGTTGTGACGGGGGTATAGCGGAATTAGCCACAGGCGCTTTTCTATCCACGACAAAATATCGCTGCGCAGCTCCGACTCAATCTTGGATGGCCAGAAGCCGCCGTCGTAGTGCAGCTTGTTCAAGCCCGGCAGCACAATCCCCAGCGAGTCCTGCGAGCCGCTGATGTATTTCGTTCCCGGAGGATTTTCGAAGCAAAAAAGCGTTCTTGCCAGCTTTTCCTTGTCGCCGGCAGGAATATTTACCTGCCACAGCTCAATAGCTTTTT
>JAISLN010000286.1 GCA_031290835.1 Prevotellaceae bacterium | reverse complement strand
GCGCCGCTTTGCGGATTTTTTAGCGTTAGCGTTTTTCCGGCGGCAAGGGTTTCGGTTTTCTTACCCGACAGGCGGCTGCCGCTTTTTGCGTCTATCCATATCGCCCGGTATTTGCCCGATTGCTTGCTCAGGTCGAGCGTTACGCTCTCCGCGTCAACGTACACAATGTAGCCCGTGGCGGGGCTGTAGAGGGTTGGGTTGGCTGCACTTTTGAGCGGCTGCATGGCGGCGGCGGCGGTCAGAAATTGCGCATCCCTCACGGGTACGGGCGCCAGCGAGCCGCCGGCCATCAGCTCCGCCCAGGCGTGCTGGTTTCCCTGCTCCGAAATTACTACAGCTTTGCCGGGAAATTTCTCCCTGTACTCCGCAACGGCGCGGTACACCTGCGCAAACGAGGCGGGCGAAGGCTTGAGCAACCGCGCATGTTGGCGCGGCGCGAGGTTTAGCCCGCCCTGCGGGGCGTAAGCCTCGCCGTTTTGCCGGTACCACCAGTAGCGAATGTCGATAACATCAACCACCGGCGCGCGCAAGCTGTCGGACAGGATGGCGTCCTGCACGTCTTTGGTGGCGCTCAAGCCTACCAAAACGCTGCGCCCGGTTTCCTTTTCCCAAGCGGCAATTACGTCGAGCCAAAGCTGCACGAACGACAGCGGCCCCGTAAATTCGCCGCTTATCAGGTGAAGTACGCTGCTGTTGCCTGCAAAGTTGTCCAGACACTTGCGGATGTAGGCAACGTGCAGCGCCCGTCGCGCGGGGTGAGCGGTATCGTAAAACTGCTCCGCCATGAAGATGCGCTTGTCGCCTGCGTAGGGGGGCGGCTCCGGAAAACCCGTGCCGCTGATGTTGTTGGCCGTGCGCCATGGGCTGTCCGCCCAGTGCGCACCCGCCTCAATGATGTTGTGCTGAAAGTAGTGCTGCTGCACCAACAGCAACCCTTTTTTGTCGGCGAGGTCGGCAAGCTGCTTCAGGCGCAGCCAGTACCAGTAGTTGTACTTGGCCAAATCGTACTTGCTCAAGCCATCCCACGCTACGCCCTTGCCGGATCGCGCAAAGGGCTGCTCGTAGAAGGGCGGCCATACCTCGCCGTCCATGCGGCGAACGCGCTCGTGGTCGTCGCGCCGCCTATCGTACCACAAGCCGTAGTGGTGCTCAATGCCCACGATGTTTTTTGCAAGCATGCCATCCGTCAGCGCGTCCAGATCGTCCGTATATCCAAGCCCCGTGCGTCCGGGAACGTAGCGGGTAACGTGCGGTCTTGCGGTTTTTACAAAGCCGGGCTTTGTGCTGCCGCTCCAGTAGGGGACGCTCATCCTGCCGCCCACCACCAGCGCACCGCTGCGCACCAGCTTTCCGCTTACCAGCTCCAACGCTCCCTGCGGTGCTTGGGTTGCCTTTTCCCCCACCCTTGCTTTTTCGGCGGGGAGGGGATTAGCCGTTCCCTCCGTGGGGATGGGGTTTCGCTGCGGCGCATTGTCTATCCATCCCGAAAGCGTTTGCACGGGAATTTTTGCCTGCTCCGTCAGCTCCGCCGCCTGCGCTACGGTGGGGCTGCTCGTGGGGTTTGTTTTTATGAGGATGAGCTGCGCCCTGCGCTGTACGTCCCTGCCCAGGCGCTGCTCCAGCTGCGCGTAGTAGAGGCTGCGCGGCTGCACGTGGCTGTTCGACTCCAGCCAGTAGCCGTTGCCGATGAACTGCGCCCAACAGCCGATAGCCCAATTCTGCGCCGTTGGCGGCTGCAAGTTGTAGATTTTGGCGGCGGAGCACTGCCACAGCACGCTGTTGGCGGCCGTCCACCCTGCGCCGTGCCCGTCTTGGCTGCGGTTGAAAAAGCCCAGCGCGTTGCCGTCAACGTTCACCACGTCGAACAGCGCACCCGAAGCCCAGGCGTCAACGGCGCCGCTGAAGCTGTGGGGGAGGTGCGCCTCGCACTGCACAAAGGCGTTGGGACCCGACGCGCAGTAGCCCACCGCAAAATCGTGGTACCCGTGCTCCGCGTAGCACCGCTGAAAAAGCGCTTGCTGCCCCAGCGCGTAAAACGAATAGCGCCGCTCTGCGCCCACCTCCGATACGGGGCTGAGCGACTTGCAATCCTCCACCGTAACGCGCTTTGCCGTTTCCCACACCGCCACCGCCGAGCCTGCAAAGTGGGCAAAATTTACCTGCCGCACCCACACATCCTGCGCATTTTCCACCACGATTGCCATCCACCGGTGCGCCTCATCCTTTTCGTTGCCTTCGTCGTAGGAGGATTGCAGGCGGAGGTTTTCGAC
Organism: Prevotellaceae bacterium; assembly: GCA_031290835.1. GTDB lineage: Bacteria > Bacteroidota > Bacteroidia > Bacteroidales > UBA932 > JAITMY01. Next base: position 3,203 of record JAISLN010000286.1, on the reverse strand, counting down.
GCCGACGTTGCGTATCCGCCCCCTCCAGCGAAACGCCGCCACAAGGCCGCCGCCAAAGGCCGTATCTATCGCCGTGGTGATGGGCGCATCAACGGTAATGAGGTTGCCGCTAACGGCGGTAACCGTTCTGTCCCACGCGAGGTCGTGGTTGCCGGCTTTCCAGCCAAGCGCTCCTATTCCGCCGCCAAAGTGTTCGGTACCCAGCGCTCGTATCCAGCGCTCGGTGCTCGGGCGCTGTACCTGCACGTTGTCGCCCACCTCAAAGGAGGGTTGCTCCACCCGCATTTGCATTGCGCCCACAGGCACGCAGGCGTCGGCTATTCGCACGGGCGGCAAAAATTCGCGGTCGTCCTTTCCGGCAACGGTTACCAGCGTTTGGCGGTCGAGGCCGACGCCCAGCAGCGTTGTTTTGTCCACGCCGCTTCCGCGCAGCACCACGCCGCTTGCGCCGATGCGCAAAGCGCCCTCCACGCGGTAAACGCCCGGCTCCAGCAGCACCGCGCCCCGCAAGCCGTCGCTGCCCGCGGGCAGGCTCGCCACGTAGTCCAGCGCGCGCTGAATTTGCGCGGTAGCGTCGCCCGCCAAGGGCGGCACGCGAACGCGAACGGCGGCAAGGGGAATATCCCGCTCGCCCGCCATGTAGCCGGCGTACGAAAAATCGGGGATACGGTTGCCCCGCTCATCGGGGGTATATACCAGCTGCCCGCCCCTCACCTCCACCGGACGGGGAGGCGGCGGGGCTTTTTGCGCCGAACAAAAAATAGCGAACAGCGAACAGTGAATAGCGAGCAGTAAATGCTGAAATTTAAAATGCTTCATTCTTTTTCATTCTCAATATGTAAAGGTTTCGACGCCATGCTTGGCTTAGAGGTCAGCAAGTCGTACATAATTTTTCCCCAAATAAAAATACAGGGCACCGCCTTCAGGCAGTATGGCTTGACAAATTCTTCCCGCACAAACCGAGGGAAAATATCGGTAGGCGATAGCGAGGCGAAAATAAACGCAAGGGCAAACAGGGTAATATTCACGATATTCTTTTCGCCGTGCGTAAACCATAGCGCTACTCCGGCAATGGCAATGACAAACGTCGGCGATTCGGCCTTGTGGTTGAATATGACTACCCACACCAAAACCGACGCCAACATCAGCAGGCGGAACGTATGGCTCGTGTAATTCTTTACTTTGCAAAATGGCAGCATAAAAATTATGGCGCCAGCCAGCACGACCATATTTTTGCTGTCGGCGTACCCAAACCACGAATTTAGCCATCCCATAACAGAATATCCGTAAGATGCTGCATGATCGTGCGAAAGCAGCGACAAGTAGCTTTGCATTAAGCCTGCATATTGCTGCCAGCTTACAAAAATCAGCGGAACGGCGAACAATACAACCGCCCATGCCAGCGAGTAGAGCGTCAGCTTCAACTTTTTGGGATACAGCAAAAACAAGGCTAGCCCTACAATGCCGAATAATTTTATGTAGATGGAAAATACCACGCAGAGCGTTGCCCACAAGTATTTATCTTTTTCCAGCAAGCCCACCGCCAAAATGATTAAGCCTGCCATCAGCGCGTTCGATTGGCTATTCTGCATGGAGGTCATCAGCTCAATCAGGCAAACAGCAAGAATTAAGCCTTTTTTGTAGTCATTGAAAAAGGGCAGGTAGTAGATGGCTAACACAAACAGCAGCGCGTTGAGCAGATTCCACACGTTAAGCCCCACCCAGTCAGGAAGAGCTGCCAGCGCCCCGAAAAGCGCGGAGAAGGTAGGCGTATATTTGTATAAATCCCAATGCTCCTGAGGGTACAGCACGTATAAATCTTTACCTTCCTTTAGGTGGTAAAATGATGATTTGAAAATAACGTAGTTGTTATACTTCGTGTGCTGTATCCCGCTTTGGTCAAAGGTTCTTTTCCTGCCCGCCAGCGACAAGATGCTTGCAATTAGCGCAAAGGCAACATACGTCAACACAACGTACTTTTTTTGTGCAATGATTTTTTGTAGGCGAATTTGAATTTTCATTTGTCTGTAAAAGATTTTGGTTATGCTTAATTTAATTCTTAATTTTTCTTTTTTCCCACGCCGCCCGCTCTTTTTTGAGGTCGTAGCCTTGGGCGGAGAGGTAGTTGTTGATGCGCCCCTTGTACTTGCCGAACCATTCGTGCTTTTTGTCGCTCGATTCGGCATCCATGGCGTACTCCCGCGCCTCGAGGAGGGCGGCAAGGATGTAGCGCTTTTGCTCGTCGGTGAGGGTGGGTATCATTTCGCAGTGCACGCGGTAGGTGAGCGGCGCTACCCCATAGGTCATGCCGTCCTTTACCTTGTCCACCTGCTCCGGCGCGAGCTCGCTCGCGAGCTTGGCAACGTAGGCGTTGTGGCGGGCGTACAGCTTGGCGTCGGCTTCTACTTCCGCCGCCCTGATTTTGGCGTCCGCGTCGCTGCCGCCTTGCGCCTTCAGCGCCTTCACCTTGCCGCTGCGCTCGTCGTGAATGGCGTTCAAATCGCGGTACTGACGGGCAATAATATCCCTCACGCGGGCAAATTTGAGCGTATCCTCAATGCCCAGCGTGGCAACAATTTTTGCCGAACGTTCGGTTACCACCTTCATGTAGGCAGCGTCGCCGTCTGCCGCAGCTTGTGGGGTTTGCGCCGCAGCTGCTATTGCAGCGCACGCTAATAGGATGCTTATAGCAAGTAATCGCATGGAAATTTTGAATTTTAAATTTTGAATTGCGCAAAGCACAAGGGAAATTTTGAATTTTGAATTTTAAATTTTGAATTGCGCGAAGCACAAGAGAAATTTTGAATTTTGAATTTTGAATTTTAAATTGCGCGAAGCACAAGAGAAATTTTGAATTTTGAATTTTAAATTGCGCGAAGCACAAGGGAAATTTTAAATTTTGAATTTTAAATTGCGCAAAGCACAAGGGAAATTTTGAATTTTGAATTGCGCGAAGCACGTGAGAAATACATTCTCGTTCCCTAATTCGTTCCTTTTATTAGCTTTTGCGTAGCTACTTTTCCGTTGGTAAAAGTTACCTTTACCACATAAACGCCGGTTTTCAGCACGCTTACGCCGAACGTCTGCGCTCCGTTAGCCGGGTAGGCGGCGGCCTTTTGTCCCGCAAGGTTGTACACCTCCACCAGCGCCGGCTCAAGCGCCGCCTCAACGCTGAAGGTCGTGGATGCGGGGTTGGGGTAGAG
>JAISLN010000285.1 GCA_031290835.1 Prevotellaceae bacterium | reverse complement strand
GGCAGCGCCAGCACCATGCGGATAGCGCTGTCGCAGGCAAAAAACCGCTCCATGGCGTGCACCAGAATCGGCTTGCCGTTGAGCAGCAAAAATTGCTTGGGCTCCGCGCCGCCAAACCGTACGCCGCGCCCGCCGGCGACCACTATGACGTGTCTTTTCTGCAATGATTTAGCAGGTTACAAATAAAGCTAACAGCTTATCAACAAAATTTGAGCAGCAAAAGTACAAAACAAAAAACAACTTACCAACATTTTCTCAACATTTTTGTTGTAGATAACTAAAAAAGCGGCAGCTTGCCCGTTTTTGAAAGGATAACCGTAAATTTGACCGCTGATTTTTTTGAGGAAGAAAAACAGTAAAAGCAAGAAGTAGAGAAAGTTAGAAACTCCAAATATAAAATCCGAAAAAGTTGATGACAGAAAGAACAACCCCGCGCAGGTGGACAAAAAAGCAGGAAGTAAACGTAACAACCGTAGGGCTGGAGCTGGGCAAAGTGCCGCCTCAGGCGCTGGACTTGGAGGCCGCCGTGCTGGGCGCAGCCATGCTCGAAAAGGACGCTGTGGTAGATGTGCTTGATATACTCAAGCCGGAGAGCTTTTACAAAGACGCACACCAAAAAATATTTCGCGCCATATCCGCCCTTTCTCACAGGCTGGAGCCAATTGATATTTACACCGTTACGCAAGAGCTGCGGAAGGAAAACATGCTGGACGAGGTAGGCGGTGCGCAGTACCTCTCGTCGCTCACGCTAAAAGTCGGCTCGGCGGCAAACATTGACTACCACGCCAAAATTATTGCCCAAAAGTACATCCAGCGCGAGCTCATCCGCATATCCAGCGAGGTGCAGCGCCGCTCGTTCGACGACGCCACCGACGTGGAGGATTTGCTCGACTCGGCGCAGCAGGACATCCTCACGCTGGCGGAGGGAAACATCAAGCGCGAAGCGCAGCCCGTGTCAAACGTGGTGGACAAGGTGATGAAAAACATTGAGGAGGCCAGCAAGCGCGAAGACGGCTTTAGCGGCGTCCCCACAGGCTTTACCGATCTCGACCGCCTGACGCAGGGCTGGCAGCCCTCCGACCTGATAATTATTGCCGCCCGCCCGGCAATGGGCAAAACGGCCTTTGTGCTCTCCATGGCGCGCAACATGGCCATTGACCACAAGCGCCCCGTAGCCTTCTTTTCGCTTGAGATGGCGAGCGAGCAGCTGGTAACAAGGCTCTTCATGAGCGAAAGCGGCTTTAGCGGCGACAAGCTGCGCAGCGGGCGCCTCGATCAGGATGAGATGCAGCAGCTCAGCAAGAGCATTCGCCCATTGCTCAGCGCACCAATGTTCATCGACGATACGCCCGGGCTGGGCATATTTGAGTTCCGCTCCAAAGCCCGCCGCCTCTACACCACCCACAACATACAGTGCATCATCATCGACTACCTCCAGCTGATGAGCGGACCCCCCGAAACGCGCGGATTTCGGGAGCAGGAGGTAGCCGCCATCTCGCGCTCCCTGAAGGCCATCGCAAAGGAGCTCAACATTCCCATAATTGCCCTCTCGCAGCTCAACCGCTCGGTAGAAACGCGCGTTAAGGGCAACATGCGCCCGGTGCTGAGCGACCTGCGCGAATCGGGCGCAATTGAGCAGGACGCCGACATCGTTGCATTCATTCACCGCCCGGAGTACTACGACATTATGGAGGACAGCAACGGCTCCACCATCGGCATGGCAGACATTCTGGTAGCCAAGCACCGCAACGGCGCGGTGGACGACGTACGCCTGCGGTTTCGCGCGGCGCAGGCAAAGTTCACCAACCTCGAAGACGACCAGCTGGACAACCTACAGCCTGCCGCCCCCATGCAAACCTTCGGCTCAAAGATGAACAAAGACTTTCAGGATGCTGACAACAGCGCTACCGGCGCTTCCTTTATATCGGGCGGAATACACGGAGATGAGGCGCCGTTTTGAGAGCAGCTGACAAGTAAAGATGCGCAGGCGTCGCTTTACATTTAACATACGGAGGCTATTTTTTTAGCTCTTGAGGCGAACACCATAGGAATAAATTACATACATTTGCCGCACCAAATTATACCATTTGGTATTATACCATTTGGTATTATACCAAATGGTATAATATATAATTTATTTATTATGAGCAACTTAAATCAAATTTCTTCGCCTTTTTTGTTCGGAAAAACCGTGCCGGATAGCGTCTTTATTAACCGCAAAAATGATATTGAGCACCTGTGGCTCAACCTGCGAAGCGGCATTAATACGGTATTAATCTCGCCTCGCCGTTGGGGGAAATCGTCGCTGGTTGCGCAAACCGCGTTTTTACACCGGCAGGACAAGCCGGTGAAGTGGTGCTTTTTTGACATGTTTGCCGTGCGCGACGAGGCAGATTTCTATGCGCAGTTCAGCCGTGCGCTCCTTAAGGCTACTTCATCAAAGTGGGAAGATTGGGTAAAAGGCGCAAAAATGTTTTTTAAGCAGCTACTGCCAAAGATTACGGTAGGCGTAGATCCTGCGCAGGAGTTCTCCGTGAGCTTCGACTGGAAAGAGCTGGAAAATCATAAGGATGAAATTTTAAATCTACCGGAGCAGATAGCCCAAAAGCAGCAGATACAGCTAATTATTTGCATCGACGAATTTCAAAACATTCACTACTTCCCCGAAGCGGAAAGCTTTGAGAAGCTGTTGCGCTCCTACTGGCAGCATCATCAGCGCGTGAGCTACTGCCTGTATGGCAGTAAGCGAACGTTGATGGCGGAAATCTTCAACAAAAAAAACCGCGCATTTTACCGCTTTGGCGATGTGATGATGCTGGACAAAATAGCAACCGAGCATTGGATACCGTTTATCGTGGAGAAATTTGCGCAAACAGGGAAAGCCATTACGCCGGCGCTGGCGGAAAAAATTGTGGCGCTCATGAAGAATCATCCCTACTACGTACAGCAGCTGTCGCACTACGTGTGGGAGAACACGCCGGAAACGGCCACAGCTGACATTTTGGAGGAGGCTGTGGCGCGTTTGCTGGAGGTCAACTACGCCATGTATCAGGGGGAGGTAGAGGCCTTGAGCAATACGCAGGTCAACCTGCTCAAAGCCATTGCCAACGGGGTAACGCAGCTGATGGCGCTAAAAACGCTGCAGGACTACCATATAGGTACACCGCGCAACGTCTCCAAGAACATAAAAATCTTGGAGCGGGATGATTTTATAGAAAAGGTGAATAAAAGAGCTGCCTTTTTGGATCCGGCCTTCGAGCTGTGGTTTTGCAGGTATTACATGCACAAAAGCTTGAATTACTACTTTTAAATGCCGCTGATTTTTAGTTATTTACAATCCAACTCCCCCATATTTAATATACAAAAGCTATACTTTTAACTTTTAGGAAGAGCATATTTAGAATAAAAATTCATACATTTGCAGCGCCTCAAAATTGAGGGTACTGCCATCCCCATTTATTTAATTTAAAAAGCGATGTGTGCACTTTTTCCTAACTTAGCGGTAGCGCTGTTGGCTACAAATACCTGCGTACAGAAAATCGTGCGTTCGCACACGGACTGTGCGCGGGCACATGATGCACACACACACACACACACACACACACACACACACACACACACACACAAACACACACACACACACACACACACACACACACACACACACTTTTTGGTAAAAAAATTTTGTGCCCCTACGCGGGCGCGTATTATACAAAATATTTTTCAAAATTCAGATATCACCGTACCATGTTTTTTTTGCATGGTGCGGTTTTTTGTCACCCCTTGTCGTCATTTACCCCACTCGC
>JAISLN010000284.1 GCA_031290835.1 Prevotellaceae bacterium | reverse complement strand
AGGTGCGGCTGGAATACCTCCTTTTTGGAGTGAACGTTACTATGCTGATGGTTGTTAAGAATTTTTACCTTTACCTGCTTTCTCTTTTGCTATTAAAATATTACAGTCTCGTAGCTCAGTTGGTTAGAGCACTACACTGATAATGTAGGGGTCCGCGGTTCAAATCCGCGCGAGACTACAATTACACGCCAACGAACACACAGCAAAAACAACTTCAGGCTGTTTTTTTAACCTGCCTCCCCCACCCCACCCCCTATCAAACCACTAATATTGGGCTGCAACCCAGCTGCGCTGCAAAACCCCCGCAGCAGTGAAAAAAAAATTGCCCTGCGTATCCAAATATACAAGCAAAAATGCTATCTTTGCGCCCACTAAAGACCGCATACTTTTGCGCAAAAAAATACTCGAACATGCGTTTATATAGCGAGGGATTGGTAAAAAAATACGGCAGCCGCACGGTGGTGAAGGGAGTTTCCGTCGAAATTTTTCAGGGAGAAATAGTAGGCTTGCTGGGGCCAAACGGCGCCGGCAAAACTACCACTTTTTACATGATAGCCGGGCTGGTAAAACCCAACGCCGGACGTATTTTTATCGACAACACCGAGCTCACGCGGCTGCCCGTGTACAGGCGCGCGCAGCTGGGCGTAGGCTACCTGTCGCAGGAAGCGTCGGTTTTTCGCACGCTGAGCGTAGAAAACAACATCAAAGCCGTGCTCGAAATGACGAAGCAAAGCAAAGCCGAGCAGCACGAGCGCGTGGAATCGCTCATCGAAGAGTTTGGGCTGCAAAAGGTGCGCAAAAACTTGGGCATACAGCTGTCGGGGGGCGAGCGAAGAAGAACGGAGATTGCCCGCGCACTTGCCGTCAACCCCAAGTTTGTGCTGCTTGATGAGCCGTTTGCAGGCGTTGACCCCATTGCCGTGGCCGACATACAAAGCATTGTGGCAAAGCTCAAGCAAAAAAATATCGGCATCATCATCACCGACCACAACGTGCACGAAACGCTCTCCATCACCGACCGCGCCTACCTGCTCTACGACGGCGGAATACTCAAGCACGGCACTTCGGAGGAGCTGGCAAACGACCCCGACGTGCGCAAAAAATATTTGGGCGAAAGCTTTGAGCTACGAAAATAGCATTTGACTTTTTATAACATAGTTTATCACATTGTTCTCAACCCCTTTCCACTCATGGTCAGCCGTAGATTATTGCGCATTAAAGTTTTAAAAGAGGTTTACAGCTTTCTGAACGCTCAAAACACTTCCTGCGAGGTAGCAAATAAAACGCTGAGCTACAGCATTCACAAGACATACGACTTGTACCACTACCTCATGCAGCTGGTGGTAGAAATCAGCGACTACGCCGTGCAGCAAATAGAGCTCGGGAAGCAAAAAAACTTCCCAACGGAGCAGGAGCTGCACCCCAACACCAAGTTTGCCGACAACGAGTTTATCCAGCTGGTGCGCAGCAACGTCCCGCTCAGGCGCTACTGCGAAAGGCAGCGGCTGTCGTGGGGCGGCAACCCCGAGGTGGTAAAAAAGCTGCTGGCGTCGCTGTACGCCGCCGATTTCTTTCGGCAGTACATGGACAACCCCTCGCGCTCATTTGCGGAGGATAAATCGCTGGTCATACAGCTCTACACCGAGCTGCTCGAGGATTTTGAGCCGCTGCTGCTGGCGCTCGAAGACCAAAACATCTACTGGGTGGACGACGTAGAGTTTACGATAAGCCAAATCATCAAAACGTTGAAGCAATTTCGGCGGGAGCAAAGCAACGAAACGCCGCTGGCGCCGCTGTACGCAAAAGACGACGACGCTCTTTTTGCCGAAAGAGTGCTGACGCGCGCCCTCACCAACAGCGCCTCCTACTACGATCTCATCGACAGGCACACCAAAAATTGGGATGTGGAGCGCGTGGCGTTCATGGACATCGTCATCATGACTACCGCAGTGGCCGAGCTGATGGAGTTTCCCGATATCCCCATCAAGGTATCGCTCAACGAGTACATCGAAATAGCCAAGTACTACAGCACGCCCAACAGCAGCCTCTTCATCAACGGCGTGCTCGACAGGGTGGTCAGCGAGCTGAAGCAGGAAAAAACGCTGGTAAAGGCGGATGAAAAACTTGCATACAAGTAATCTTTTGCTAACTTTGTACCCGATTTTTTTACTTACATCAAAAAATAACCGATAATGAATTTTCTTCTTTTAGACGCTGCCGAAGCGCAGCCGCAGGCAGGCATGGGCGGCAGCATGACGTGGATTATGCTGATTGCCATTTTTGTGGTGATGTATTTTTTTATGATTCGTCCGCAGCAAAAGCGGCAAAAAGAGCTGCGCAAGTTCCGCGAAAGCCTGCAAAAAGGCGATAAGGTGGTAACGGTGGGCGGCATTTACGGCACCATTTCCGAAGTCAAAGACAGCTACGTGCTTATTGATGTGGATGGCAACGTGCGCATACGCTTCGATAAGTCGAGCGTGCTGAAAGATTCTACCGACCTTATTCAGGCAAAATAGCCAAAGAAAAGATAAGCGGCACGTATAACCCATGCTACGCTTCTGCGGCTTGCCCTGCGGCGTAGCATATTTATGCTTTTATTGGGTAATGGACAAAAAAGCCCCCTTGCCTCAAACGCTGCTGGGCGCACATCGCCTGCTCAAGCGAGATAAGCGGCTGCTTGTCTTTGGTTTTTTTTTGCTTATATCTACCGCCTTGTGGACGCTCAACAAGCTGTCGCACACGTACACCACAGAAATCTCCGCCAAAATATTGCTGGTTGAAGGACGGCACGTAGGCGTTATGCTCACCGGCGGCAAGGTAAACGCTACGCGCCTGCGCGTGCGGGCAACAGGCTACGACCTTATGCGCTACCTGCTGTTCAGCTCCAAAACATTCAGGGTAGATCTTGGGCTGCTGCGCTACTTTGAGGGTGCAGCGGGAGAATCGGTGTTGCCGGTAGGGCAAATTCGCAACATGGTTGCCCAGCAGCTGAGCCCGGATTTCGACCTGCAAGCCATTATACCCGATTCCATTTACTTTCAGCTCTCGCCGGTGGCAAGCAAAAAAGTTCCGATAAGGTCCAGCTGCCGCATAGACTACCTCCCGCAGTACATGCAGCAGGGCGAGCCTGTGCTGGAACCGGACAGCGTAATCGTCAGCGGGCCGCAAAAGGTGGTGGACGCCATCACCGAAATCGGCACGGAGGAGGTGAAAAAAGAAAAAGTAATCAACAACTTTTCGGGGAAGGCTTCGCTAATAACACCCCCCCAAACTTTTTTGTCGCACGAAAATGTTTCGTACAAGATTAACGTGCAGCGCGTTACCCAGATAACGCGGGAGCTGCCCATTCGCCTTGTCGGCGCCCCCGATTCGCTCTACGTGGAGCTGCTGCCGGCAAGCGCGGTGGTATCCATTTCCGTTGCCACAGAAGAGTACCACCGGCTCAAGCAGGATGAGCAATACCTTACGGCTTACTACCCCGAGCTGCACCAAAGCCTTTCGGGTCAGGTGCGCGTCAACCTCAGCCAGCTGCCGACCTACGTACTTTCCACGTCCATCAAGCCGGCGTTTGTTACCATTATCGTGAAGCAAAAGCCATGATACGTATAGGCGTAACCGGCGGCATAGGCAGCGGCAAGACTACCATTTGCAGGGTGCTGGAGAATTTTGGCGTCCCCGTTTTCTGCGCCGACCAAGAGGTAAAGAGCATATACGATGACGACGCCGAAGTGCAGGCGCACCTCGTCCGAATTTTTGGGGCAGAGATATACAGCAACGGCAAGCTGGACCGCACGCTGCTGGCGCAAAAAGTGTTCGGCAACGAAGCCGCGCTTGCTGCGCTCAACGCCATAGCCCATCCCGCCGTAGCAAAACGCTTTGACGAGTGGGTTAAGCGCCAGCAAGCGCCCTACGTGGCTCAGGAGGCCGCGCTGATATTTGAAAGCAACGCTCATTTGCTGCTCAACAAAATCATTACCGTAAACGCCCCCGAAGAGCTGCGGATACAGCGGGTAATACTTCGCGACGGCTGTACGCGCCGTGAAGTGCTGCGCCGCATGAAGCATCAGCTGAGCGACGCCGAGCGCACTTCCCGCGCTGATTTTTGCATTGTAAACGACGATGCAACGCCCCTGCTGCCGCAAATTTTGGAAATACTCGGGGAGATTGGAGCTATACTTTGCGCGGTATAGCTCTGTGCATTATACTATTCTCGCTTACAACATGAGAAAAAAATATTGCCTTTGCTGTCAAAAAGTAGTATATTTGAAGTTCAAGGGTTACAGCAATGACGCCATAACGGACATAGGAGTTTGTGGTAACACCTTGCGCAAGTATTTAAGGCGGCATTCCGAAGGAGGTATTGCCCGCTTGAGGGAGGTGAAGATACAGATACGCTGTTCGCCTTAAATTTTTCAGCTCTACGATAGCGCAGCTTATAGCCGAGCGTAGTATGCTTACATGGCTTCGCTCCACTTCCACATCAGGTCGTCTTGCCGCTTTTTGAGGTTGTTGTACTTTTCAAAAAATTCGAGGGTGGCCTTTGTGGGGTTTTCCGCCAGTAGGGCGTCCATTTCGGCCAGCTCGGCGTCGCAGCGCTCTATTTGTTTTTCCAGCTCTTCGCGCTGCTTTTGCTGCCTGCGCAGCTGCCTGTCTTTTTCCCGTTTATCGGTGTAGGATGCTTCTTGCCTTGCGTCGGCTTTGCCTGCTGGCTCCTTTTTTTGCGCGGCGGGCGGGGCTTGCGCCTCCAGCTCCCGCATGGATTCCAGCTTGCGCCGCTGCAGAAAATCCCAGATGTCGCCGAGGTGCTCCTTTACCTTTCCGTCGCGAAACTCATACACCTTATTCACCAGCCCGTCCAGAAATTCGCGGTCGTGCGATACCACAATCAGCGTACCGTCGTAGCGCAGGAGGGCGCTTTTCAGGATGTCCTTTGAGCGCATGTCCATGTGGTT
>JAISLN010000283.1 GCA_031290835.1 Prevotellaceae bacterium | reverse complement strand
CTGAGGTTTTCTCCCAAAAATCCAAATAAGCTGCTTATATCCATAGTATTATTCAATAATTACCAGTACAGCGCCTTCCAGTATTGAGTCACCCTTGCGAACTTTCACAGAGGTTACCGTGCCTGCATGGTCGGCTTCGAGGTTATTTTCCATTTTCATGGCTTCGAGCAGGAGCAACTTTTGCCCTACCTTTACCGTGTCGCCCTCCTTTACGTACACGTCAAGCACAACGCCGGGTAGCGGCGCTTTAACGGCGCTGGCGGCGCCCGGTGCGGCGGTTTTGGCCGTTGCCTGATGGTGCGTATCGTGCGACGGAATGGTGGCTGCCTGCACCAGCTTGGGCGTTTTGCTCACCTGCGCAGCAGGTCGCTCTATTTCAATATGGTATGAAGTGCCATTTACTTCCACTTCGGCGGTATTGCCATCCACATCTTTCACCACAACTTTATAGTCGTTGCCGTTTATCTTTAACTTATAACCTTTCATGAGAATTTAAAGATTCAATATTCAAAAATTCTAATTTTATGCCTTTTAAACCATATAGCCCGAAGCAAGCCTGCGCCCTAAATTTCTAATCTCCTAACTTTTCTATCTTTCTTCTATCTCCTATCTTCTATCTTCTAAACTATTATCTCCTAAACTCTTATCCCCTAAACTTCTACCTTCTAAACTCCTATCTCCTAAACTCCTATCTCCTAAACTCCTATCTTCTAAACTCCTATCTTCTAAAACTTCTACTTTTTCGTCGGCGTTTCGCGCAGCGTATATATCTTGGAGTTCCACGGCGAGTAAGCCTTTGCCACTTTATTAATAGTAAGAATGTTTGATTCGAGCTCGCTCATCTCCAGCTCGTACCGGCGTAGCGCGTAGGCAATAGCGGCAAATACGGCGCCCGGCGAAGGCTCCTGCTTCTTCTCCGCCACCACCTTTGCCGGAGCAAGTCTTTCCTTCGCAATCCTTTTGCTCCTCAGCGCAACAACCCAAAGAGCCGTTTTCCCTACGTACTTAAAGACGATAAACAGCAAAATGAGCGCCAAAAACACCACCGACATGGCGGTAGTGGTCATGGCAATGCCAACAGGGTCATACGTTTTAAAGCGGTCGCTTGCCGCTTCGAGCTGCACCAGCGTATTGTTGGTGCTGGGCGTAGTGCGCTCACAAAAGTGCCACACGCCCGCCCCATCCTCGCTGCGGCCGTAGCTAACGTCGGCGGTTTGCTCGGGGTAGGTAATGCTGTCGATAATCGTGCGCCCGTCGCTGCTGGTAAGCGCCAGAAAGCGCGTGTCGTCTATCTTGAAGTTGAGGTGAAACGTGCCGTGCGTGGGCTTGTTGTCGGCCCAGAAAATCACGTGCTGGCGGGGCTTGATGCTTGTCAGCACGTCGCCCTTGGGAATGGGGTATTTTTTGAGGTTGGTAGCATCGTCGCTCAGGTAGCAACCGCCAATGTCCACCGTGCCGTACGACGAGTTGAAGATTTCTATCCATGAGCTGCGCTCGCCAAAATCATCCTCGTAGTTGGTTCGGTTGATTGCCATGAGCTCGTTGAAGCGCAGGTCGGTTGTTCTTTGCCCCTGGGCATTGGGCAACCACAGCGCTGCCGCAGCTACGGCCGCAAACCCCTGCCGCCCAAATCTGCTGTTGAATAATCGTTGAATTATCGAAATCATGGAGCTATTAATTTTTTTTTACAGTGGCAAATTATCATGCTTTTTGGGGGGATTGCTCAATTTTTTGGTAGCCAGCTGCTGCAACGCACGAATGATGCGGAAGCGCGTATTGGTTGGCAAAATAACATCGTCAATGTAGCCGTACCGGGCAGCGTTGTAGGGGTTGGCAAATTTCGCTACGTACTCTGCCGTGCGCGTTTCCACCACTTTTTGCGGCTCGTTGGCAGCGGCAATTTCCTTTCCGTAGAGCACTCCAATGGCGCCCTGCGCTCCCATGACGGCAATTTCGGCGCTTGGCCATGCGTAGTTGAGGTCTCCGCGCAGGTGCTTGGAGCTCATCACGCAGTAGGCGCCGCCGTACGACTTGCGCAGCGTTACCGTAACCTTGGGAACGGTAGCTTCGCCGTAGGCGTAGAGCAGCTTTGCGCCGTGCAGGATAACGCCGCCGTACTCCTGCGCCGTGCCGGGCAGGAAGCCGGGCACGTCCACCAGCGTAACCAGCGGAATGTTGAACGCATCGCAGAAGCGCACAAAGCGCGCTGCCTTGCGCGAAGCGTTGATGTCGAGCACGCCGGCGAGGTACTTGGGCTGGTTGGCAACTACGCCCACCGAAATGCCGTTGAACCGCGCAAACGCCGTGATGATGTTGGGCGCAAATGCGCTCTGCACCTCAAGGTACTCGCTGTTATCTACAATCAACCGGATGACGTCGCACACGTCGTAGGGCTTGGTGGGGCTGTCGGGGATAATTTCGTTGAGCGACTCCTCCTGCCGGTCGATAGGGTCGGTGCACACCGCCAGCGGCGCCTCCTCGAGGTTGTTTTGCGGCAGGTAGCTCACCAGCTTGCGGATGAGCGCAAGCCCCTCCTCCTCCGTACCGGAAACAAAGTGCGCCACGCCCGATTTGGAGGCGTGCACCGAAGCGCCGCCAAGCTGCTCCTGCGTTACGTCTTCGCCCGTTACGGTTTTCACAACCTTAGGCCCCGTGAGGAACATGTAGCTGGTATCCTTCTTCATGATGGTGAAATCGGTGAGGGCTGGCGAGTACACCGCGCCGCCGGCGCAGGGGCCAAAAATTGCCGAGATTTGCGGAATAACGCCGGAAGCCAGAATGTTGCGCTGGAAAATTTCGGTGTAGCCCGCGAGCGCGTTCACGCCCTCCTGAATACGTGCGCCGCCGGAGTCGTTGATGCCGATTACGGGAGCGCCCATTTTCATAGCTTGGTCGAGCATTTTGCATATTTTGAGCGCCATGGTTTCGGAGAGCGAGCCTCCAAAAACGGTAAAATCCTGCGAAAAAACGTAAACCAGCCTCCCGTCGATGGTGCCGCAGCCCGTTACCACGCCGTCGCCGGAGTAGGTTTCTTTTTCCATGCCGAAGTTGGTGCAGCGGTGCTCCACAAACATGTCGAACTCTTCAAAGCTGCCCTCGTCCAGCAAAAGCGCAATGCGCTCTCGCGCCGTAAGCTTTCCTTTTTTGTGCTGCGACTCTATCCGAGCCTCTCCGCCGCCAAGACGGGCTTTTTCGCGCCG
>JAISLN010000282.1 GCA_031290835.1 Prevotellaceae bacterium | reverse complement strand
AAAGTAAAATTGCTGGTTGGGCTTGTCGTAGTACATGCTCGAGAACGAAAGCATCCCTATGGGCGTGTCGAAAACCAGCGACGCCGCCCCCATGAGGCTAAAGTTCCTTATGCCTTTTTCGTACTTCACGTTTTCCTGAATGTTTTCCTTGCTTAGCCTTGTGAGGGGCTGAAAAACGTAGCCCTCCACCCGTAGCCTGACGATGTCGGAAAAGGCAACGTAGGGGATAATATCGGCA
Organism: Prevotellaceae bacterium; assembly: GCA_031290835.1. Taxonomy (GTDB): domain Bacteria; phylum Bacteroidota; class Bacteroidia; order Bacteroidales; family UBA932; genus JAITMY01. The sequence continues at coordinate 4,124 of JAISLN010000282.1, read as the reverse complement.
AGCACAAAGGACGGGATAAGCCCGGCGGCAACGTAGCTCGCAGCCCTGAAGTTTTCGAGAAAAAATCCCTGCAAGTTGTACATGGGGCTAAAGTCGGGCAGCAGGAACAGCGTGGAGTAGTAGTCGCTAAAAAGCTCTTTTTTGGACAGCGCACCCTCTATGTGGTACCCCAGCGACAGGTGCTTTAGCGGCTTAAAAAAAGCCTTGTGCGTATATTTTACCGACCAAAAGCTGCGGGCGCCCATGTTCTTTCGCTTTTCCAGCATGGCCGAGTCTTCTGCCACCGCCACTGCGGTTGTGCCGTAGGTGTGGTATTCGTTGCCCTTTACGTAGCTGAACTTAAACCTTGCCAGCATGCCGGACGTTTCAAAAGTCCTGCGGTCGAGTGAGTTGTGCTCTACGGCGAGGTGCCCTTCCGTAAAGTTGAACGTCAGCCGCTCGGGGATGTCTTTCGACTGAAAATTTTGCCGCACGTAGTAGTTTGCGCTGAACGAGCCGTAGGAGCCGCCCACCCGGAGGCTGCTGTTGAGCAAAAAGGGAGCGCCGAAGTTGAGCTGCCCAAAAGATTCCGTATTTTGGATAAAGTCCGGCTTGGTATCGCTAAAGATGTTGTCGGGGTTGTGGGTGTAGTAGTCGTTGCGGTTGTGGGTGAACATCACCTCGCCGAAAACCGGAAGCTCAATAGCCTTGATGCGGTAGTCAAAGCGCCCCAAAACTTTTAGCGAATTATAGATGTCCCCAAAGTAGAGGTTGAACATCACGCGCATCGAAAAGGGCGGGTGTATGAGGTCGTGTAGCCGCTCGACGGTGGTGCTGTTGAGGTTTGCGTACTTCGAGAAGGGGGCGGAGTAGTAGCTGTACATTCCGCTCAAAAATCCAAGGTTGGAGAAGTTTGAGAAGCACCCACCCATGCCTATTCTGATGTTGGGCGCGGCGGAGATGCGCAGGTTGAGGTTGTAGGCGCTATCGTTGGGGAGGTACGTTGCCGTTGGGAACAGCGTTGACAGGCCGCCGTCGGAGGCGAGCCCAAAGTATCGGCGCTTGGCCTCCTTTAGCGAAAGCTCCCTGCTGTTGCTGCGGCGCATGGCGTTGTCGGCGTAGGCCCTCAGGCGCGCGTTGTTGCCCTGCACCGTAATGCTTTTGAACCGGTACGCCGGTATTTGCCGCCGAAACGCCTCGCGCTTTAGCCGGATTTCTTCCGCCGAGGCCTGCCGCTGCACGCGCTCCTTTATGCGGGGCATTTGCCTCATGGTGGCGTTGTAGCCGATTTTTATCAGCTCGTCAGCGCGGCTAAAGTCCAGCAGCCCCACGTTGAGCGAATCAATGTCTATGAGCATGCCCTTTTCCTCCGATATGTCATAATTGGTAGGGAGCGCGGTGAGGCTCGTGAGGTGCGAAAGGACGTCGTCTTCGGAGGGGCGCTCGTAGTTGTCGGCGCACTTGACCCCGATGACAAAGTCGGGCAAAAACTCCCGCATGGCCACGTCCACCGGAAAGTTGTTGATAATGCCGCCGTCGAAGAGCATGAAGCTATCGACCACCACCGGCTTAAAAAATCCCGGAAAGCTCATGGAGGCGCGAATTACCGTTCCCAAATCGCCGCTTCCGGGCGCGTAGGCGCGCTTGTCGTAGGCGTTGTAGGAGAGGGCGCGAAAGGGTATCATCAGGCTGTCGAAGTTGCCGCCCGCTGCGGCGTTGGCGCCGGCGAGCAGCTGCAGGAACGCAAAGTCCATTTGGTAGGGCAAGATGTAGTTGGTGGGCAGCATAAGCTTTACGCGAAAGCGCCTGTCGATGTTGAGGTTTAGGCCGATAAGCTCCGCGTCGGGGTCTAACTTTTTAAAAAAGTAGCTTCCCTCCGATTCGTAGCTTCCGCTCAGCCATTTTTTGAAGCTGCCGGAAAGAAAGTAGGCCGTTATTTCGTCGGTTGTATATCCTGCGGCGTACATGCCGCCTACGATAGCGCCAATGGAAGTTCCCGCAATGGCGTCTATGGGGACGCTGTTTTCCTCCAGCGCCTTGATAACGCCGAGGTGCACCAAGCCTTTTGCCCCGCCGCCGCTGAGCACCAGAGCGGTACGCTGCGCCGGCGTGGTGGCGGAAAGCAAAAATCCCCCTAAAAGCAGTATGTAAAATTTGGAAAAGGACAACTTACGATAAATTTTGTATCTTTGCACCCCGCCATAAAATACTATGCACAAGTATATACGGCGGGTGTAAAACGGACAAAACTACCATTAATTACAATCGTATGGAAACAAAAAAAATTACTTTAGCTGTTTTTCTGATTACTGCCGTGAGTTTTATTACATTTTGTCAAACTAAAAACATCAAAGCTGTGGAAAAAACCGTTCTCATCGAAACCTCCCTCGGCAGCATCAGGGTCAAGCTGTACAACGAAACGCCGCAGCACCGCGACAACTTTCTCAAGCTGGCAGGAGAAGGCTTTTACGACAGCCTTATCTTTCACCGCGTCATCAAGGACTTTATGGTGCAGGCGGGCGACCCGGATTCGCGCAACCCGCAGCCCGGCCAGCGGTACGGAACGGGCGGGACGGGCTACACAATTCCGGCAGAAATCAACCCCGCGCAATTCATCCACAAAAAGGGAGCGCTATCGGCCGCCCGCACAGGCGATCAGGTAAACCCTGAACGGCGATCGTCCGGCTCGCAGTTCTACATTGTGCAGGGGAGGCTGCCCGGCGATGAGGAGCTTACGCAAACCGAAGTGCGCATCAGCCAGCAACCCCTGCAGAGCATGTTCAACCAAATGTTCTCCGAAAAGCTACAGGCCTTGCAGGCGCAGGGCGCAGCCATCAACCAAGATTCGCTGCTGAGCGATGTTCGCCAAAAGGTGATGGAGAAGTGGGACAGCATGGAGAAGTTCAGCTACACGCCGGAGCAGCGCGAAGCATACAAAACCGGCGGCGGAACGCCCTTTTTGGACGGAGCCTACACCGTTTTCGGCGAGGTGGTGGACGGCTTGGACGTGGTGGACAAAATTGCCGCCGTAGAAACCCAGCCCGGCGACCGCCCCGTGCAGGACGTATTTATTGTAAAAATGAAGGTAGAAAATTAAATTCTCTTGGCCATGCAGAAAAAAATAGCCGACCTGCTGTCGGAAGTCGAAGCCTTTACGGCGGGCAGCCTACACGAGGTGGAGGCATTCCGGGTAAAGCTGTTTGGGAAAAAGGGCGACCTGACGCTCCTGTTTGACGAGTTTAAGCAAGTTTCGGGTGAAGTAAAGCGCGAGCTGGGGCAAAAAATCAACGAGCTGAAGGGCAAGGCGCAAACCCGCATCAGCGAGCTCAAGGAGGCGCTGGAGGTTGGCAGCGCCCCCGCGCTCACCCTCGACGCCTCGCGCCCCGGCAGCGCCGACAGCATCGGCACAAGGCACCCCATAGCGAGCGTGCGCAGCGAAATCCTTGCCATCTTCCGGCAGCTGGGCTTTGCGGTTGCCGAAGGTCCCGAAGTTGAGGACGATTGGCACGTGTTTGGCGCGCTCAACTTTCCGCCGGAGCACCCCGCGCGCGACATGCAGGATACATTTTTTATAGAAAAGCGGGAGAACAGCGAAAATCCCGTTTTGCTGCGCACGCACACCAGCAGCATACAGGTTCGCGCAATGGAAAAGCAGCAGCCGCCCATCCGCATTGTGTGTCCGGGGCGCGTGTTTCGCAACGAGGCTATTTCGGCGCGTGCGCACTGCATGTTCCATCAGGTGGAGGGGCTGTACGTTGACCAAAGCGTATCCTTTGCCGATCTCAAGCAAACGTTGCTCTACTTTGCCAAGGAGATGTTCGGCGGCGGCGTTGAGATACGGCTTCGCCCCTCGTTTTTTCCTTTCACCGAGCCGTCGGCGGAGATGGACGTATCGTGCAGCATTTGCGGCGGCAAGGGCTGCAACATTTGCAAGGGCACGGGATGGCTTGAGGTGGGCGGCTGCGGAATGGTTGACCCAAATGTGTTGGATTCGTGCAAGATAGACAGCCAAAAGTACGGCGGATTTGCCTTTGGCATGGGCGTAGAGCGCATCGCCATGCTCAAGTACCAAGCGCGGGACCTGCGGCTGTACTTCGAAAACGACGTGCGGTTTTTGAGGCAGTTCACGGCGGTGGTGTAGCGCA
>JAISLN010000281.1 GCA_031290835.1 Prevotellaceae bacterium | reverse complement strand
ACTACCACATCGTTGGCGAGGGTTTCCAGCCGCAGGCTTTTCAGCGTTTTGCCTCCGTTGAGCGGCAGGTCGAGGATGATGCCGGCGCCGCCGTCGATGGCTCTGCCGTACACGCCGGCTATGTTCAGCGCCTTTGCGAGGTCGCGGCTCACGGCGCCCGACTTGAGGTGCACCCGGTAGGGTCGCGGCGCTTTGAGGCGAAAGGCGTAGCCGTCGGCGTAGAAGTCCTGCTCAATGGGCGCCCACGTTTCGGGGTTTACCAGCGTCAGGCTGTCGCAGGCGCCGTCGGCGTACTCCACCGTGAGCACGGCGTTGGCAATGCCGTACTGCATGTGGTTGGTGCTGCCCGCCATGAGCAGGTAGGCGTGGGTTGCGCTGCCGCCAAGCGGAACTTCTACCTTGCTTGGGTAGTTGTCCCACAGCGAGGTAAAGATGACGTTGTGCGCAGCGGGCGTCGCCGTAGTCCTGAAGGGCACTCCGAGCGGCGTTTGCAGCCAGCCGCCAGCCGCTGCGGCGCGTAGCCCCGTATCGTCGATGGCCGCCGTCATTTGCGGGTGGCACCACTCGCCAATGCCCTGCTTGGGTATTTGCAGGGTGGTGTAGGGTGAGCGCGGCGTCAGGTATTCGTTTTTGAAAATCTGCGCAACGGAGGCGTTCATCAGCGCCTCCAGCGGCACGGCTTCGTAGCGCACGTCGGCGGCCTGCGGAATGCTCCATGAGGTGAGCAAGAGGCCGTAAATTTGCCGGTTCCCCTCCATCAGCGCTATCCGGTTGGCGCCGGCCATTGCCTTTCCCGCAGGGATGGCGATAGCGTCCGACTTGCCGCCGGCGGGTATGGCTACCGGCACGCTGTACGCGCCGCTGCCCGAGCCGAGCGTCAGCGTGCCCCGGAGCGCCCGTGCGGTGTTGTTGCGCAGGGCAAACCGGAGCTCGGCGGCCTCCGGGTCGAAGTCCGCCACCTCATACCTGTCGGTAACCTCAAGGTGCACGGGCTGCCACCAGCTCATTTGCCCCTGCTCCAGCCGGACAAAGAGCGTTCGGCTTCCCTTTTCGCCCCGCACCACTCCCGCAAGGCGATTTTTGCTTTGGCTCACGGCGGCGAGGGTTTCCTGCGGGTCGTAGAGCTGCAGGAGCTTGCAGCCAGCGCTCAGCTGCCACTTTTCGCCCTGCGCCGCTGCCGCCTCGTGCTGCGGCGTGCTGAGCGCGCTGCCTCCCCACTCAACCTGTATGCGGCAGGCGCCGCTGTGCTCGCCGTGCGCTGCATGAATTTTTACCAGAGGGTAGCCCGCTGCGTTTTCCGCCAGCGTCCACGCCGCCTTTTCGCCGTTCACGGTGAGCGAGGCTATCCGGTCGGTGCGGGCCTTCAGGAGCAAGTCCACGCTGTGCGGCAGCTTTTCGATGGTGTATTTTTCTACCGTAACGCCTGCGGCGCGGGTGCGCTCAAAGGCAAGCGCAATGTCGGGGGTGGTAATGGAAGCCTTGTCCCAGCTGTCGGGAAATCCGGGGCGGATGCTCCAGCGGCCGTTCATGGCGTCGGGGTAGAAGCCGAACAGCCCCTGCACGATTGCCCGCGCGGCAACGCCCACGGGGTCGCCAAAATCGCGGTAGCACTCCCCCCGCGCCGCGTCGTAAAAGCTGATTTGCCCAAAGTTGCCCGGGCTTGCGCCCAGATACATCCCGTCGAGGATGGAGCTTTTGAACAGGCGAAAAGCCTCCTCGTAGCGCCCGCTTTGCCAGTAGGCAAGGGCGGCGCTGTTTACCTCCGCAAATGCCACGTTGTTGATAGACCACGAGTAGGGCGTCCAGCCGGTGGTGGCAATGGTGGCGTAGCCCTCGTCCTTTAGCCCGCGGGCTTTGACGGGTATGTGGGGAATTTCCGTATCCATGTAGCGCGTTGCCTGATACGCCTGAAAGGGGTCGTGCAGCCCCGCGTCTATGGCATGGTAAACCGTCCATATTGCCGCCGCCGGGTGCACCGCCTTGCGCCCCATGAAATCCTTGTACTCTGCCCATCGACCCAACCTTTTCAGCCACAAGCTGTTGTTGACCGCATTCCGTATCTTTTCCGCTTCGTCGGCGTAAGGCTTGGGATTTTTACCCGTTTTTTCGGCTATTTCGGCAGCCATTTTGTTGGCTCTGTAGCAGTAGGCGGATGAGTGGGTTACCCCTCCGCTGTTGTACTGTAGCGCGTCGCTCGCCCAGATGCAGCAGTAGGCGTCGTACAGGCCGTCGCCGTCGGGGTCAAAGTTTCGCTTTTCCCACGCCAGATGCCGCTCCAGCACCGGCCACATTTTGTGCGCGTAGTCCATGTCGCCCGTCCACGCAAAGTGCCACAGCAGCTCGTCGGCGTAGCATAGGTTCATGTCGTAGTGGTGCATTACGCCCGTTTGGTTGGGGTTGCGGCAAATGTACCCGTTGCTGTACATCGGCGTTCCCCACTTTTTTGCGGCGCGGGCAAGGTTGAGCATCGTGTCCTGCGCCGGATGCGGAATTACCGGCTCCACGTCGGTTACCTGCGAGGCGGCGTATCCGTCGAAGTGCCGCCTTGCGCGGTCGTGCCAGCCTACGGCGTCGCCCGTGTAGGCAGCACGCCATCCGGCGAGCCTCATGCGCCAGCCAACGGCGCCGTGCAGCCACGAGTCCGGCTCCCAAATACCGTCGGCGGCTACGCTCAGCGCACCGCCCAGCGTGTTGAAGTAGGGGTCGGGGGTGGACAGCTGCACCGTTTGGGCTATCCGGCTTCGGGCGGCTTCGGCTTGCTCAAAGCGCGCCCCCAGCTCTCCGTAAGGCGGCGCGTCGCCCGACGGCGCGCGCTGCACGGCGAAAAAATACTCCCCGCCGACGGCTACCGGGCAGCGCCCGTTGAGCACCGGCCTGTCGGCGGCGGCGGATTGCCACATGTCAAGCGGCGTTGTTACGGCGTAGGGCGAGCTCAGCTTCAGGCGGCTATTTTCGGGGAAAACGCCCGCAAGCGTTTGCTCTTTTCCCTTGCGCCCAAAGGTGAGCTTGCAGCGGCTGCCGGATAGCGAAAAGACGTTTCCGGCGCAGGCGTTGGGCTTCAGGGCAAAGCAGTCGGGGGCGTCCACCCCGAGGTCGCCCTCGCGCGAAAAGCGCTCGTTGCTTGCGCCGCCGTAAGTCCAAAACAGCTCAACGCCGGGCAGCAGGCGCACCGCCGCCGCTTTGATAATCAGTCCTTCGGCGTTGCCCATAGCCAGCGCCGTGAGCTGCATTTCGCCGTACAAAGGGTCGGACAGCTCGTATATCATGGCGCCCGGCCGGTAAATGGCTTTGATGTGCTGAAAATCGTTCAGCCACTTGCTTTCCCCCTCGCGCACAACGCCCAGCTGCATGTTGCCGCCCATGCCGGGCAGGTACAGCCCAAACTCGGGCAAATCGCCCGCCTCTACGCGAAAGCCGGTGTTGGCGCCGTACAGCGCACGGTTGAAGCGCTTGCCGCCGTTGACAATGACAAAATCGCCTCCTTGCGGCGCGTAGCGAAGCGTCCGCTCCTTGCCGTGCCAGTAGATTGAGTACGGTTGCGCCGCAGCGCCATACGCGAGCAGCAAAAAAACGAGTGAAATGGAAAATTGCTTCATAGCGGGTTGGATTTTTTTGAATTGGTTGGCTTATGCGCGTGGCGTTACAATTCCCTTTTGAGCATTTCGTAGATTTCCCGCCACGTTTTTTTGTAAAGCCCCGTGGTTTTTTCCGACAGCTCGGCAAAAGTATTGGAGGTGTAAAGCATGCTCGCCGCCATTTTTTCATCAATGTTTTTTTCGAGCATCAGCGCCTCAAGCAGCGGCGCGGAAATAGCGATGACCTCCATGCTTGGGGTATCATCTATCCGTTCAAGGGTTTGCAGGGAGTTAAGCGTACAAAAACATAGCTGATGCGTTTCTTCGTGGAAGGTCAGCATTTCAAGAAATTTCGCTTTCGAGATGGTTCCCCTCAGGTAAAACCTCAGGGTATTTTGGATTTTATCGTTCGCCACAGGTCCTTCTACAATGTCGTAATCGTGCGCCGGCTCGGGGCTTTTTTTATCCCTGTTCATCACAATGAAATCAAGCCACTCTTCAGTGTAACCGCTAAAATGCTTTATTTTGCAAATATTTTCAGTAAAGCTGTCTTCGGTGTATTCAAATTCGGTAACAACGCCTTCGGTATTATTGTTTTCTCCGATGACATTTGCCCAATTTTCGGCATGGCGACGAATTTTTGTGACGTAAAATCCTCTCCCGAAATCCTTACGCGGCTTGCATTTCGAAAAATCAACCGTTTCTATGCAGGTATAGCTTCCGTGATAGACTTTCATTACCGCATCCCTCCGTTTTGGTGGCAAATTTTGTAAATATGATGTACAGCCCAAATGTCATTGTCGGTATGCAAAGCCCACCAGTGCCTGTGAAGATAATCCATGCCGCCGTACTTTTCCAGATACTTGTAGGCTTCGGGGATGGGCATTTTGTACGTTTCCGCAAAAGTCGGGATAATGAAGCTTATAAAAGCTACCTTGTCGCTCGTTTGTTTATCCAATGTGCTTGCCATAATTTTGCTCGTTTT
>JAISLN010000280.1 GCA_031290835.1 Prevotellaceae bacterium | reverse complement strand
GGCGTTTGGTAGGCGTTAAGCATTCCTTCAAACTCCGCCTGCGTGGTAACGCCGTACACGTAGCGCGGCGCCCGCACATGCTCGCTTTCGGGGGCTGCTTCAAAGACAACCCTAACTTTTCCCTCCGGTTCTCTCACTTTGTTCGTTACGTAGCTAAGGTAAATAAGCCCGCTATTTGTAGCGGTAATGGTGTTTTTACCCTCTTTCAGGGTGTGGTCAACGTTCGTTCTACCGCCAACGTCGAAACCCAGCGTGCCGATGGTCAAAACGGGCGCTGCGCTGTCGGCCGCCGGCGTAAGAAACTCTACCGTTACGACGACTTTTTTGCCTTGCTCCACGTAAAAGCCCGTCGGCTGCCGGTCAAACTTTTTATGCCCCTGCGCAAGGCGCGTCCGCTCCTTTTCCGCCCCGTTGATTTGCGATAGCGTTATCGTATTAGGATAAGGCATCGCAGCCCAAAGCGCTACGCTGCCGCCTAGCATAAGCAGGAGCGTCAGCATAATTTGGGACCGCATAAAAAAAATCTTTTTTATTATTTTTGTTTTCATTATCTACAATTTTATTTTTTTCTTTATATTTCAATCACTTTTTCACACTCACGCACTCTTTATCTTCACTCTACACCCTTCTTTTTTAAACTTTAAATTTATCTTAATTTAACAGATGTGCTACACCCTATTTCTTTCTAATTAAACGTGCGATGCGCTAATTTCATTATAATTGCGTAAAAAAACACACCGTTTTTTCGTTCCGTTTTTTGTTAAATTTTGTGCTGCAAATTTTGTGCTGCAAATGTAAAGCGGAAATGCCGACCTTTTTTTACTCTATTCTTTATTTCTTTTGTTCAAAATAGCATTTAACGTGAAGCTCTCAATTCGTCGATTACTAAACCGCTACAAACAAGCACGCTGGCTGCATTAAGCTAAACCCGTAGCGCCGCATCCCTATCCAATTTCGAACGCCTACTCTTCGCCTCGCCTCGTTTTTTTCTATCATTTTCTTTTGCTCCTTTCGCCTTCCTCCCCTCCCCCCCCCCCCAGATAAATCCGGGGGGTATGCCTACGGCGTTGGCCTTCTTCGCCAATTCTGCTCCCATTGCGAGTGCAGCGCGCTCAACGTTGCCGCTGGGCTACTATGTAGCCATAAAAAGATGATGAACAGCTTGCTGCCCCGAGCTGCGTTTCACCTGCTCGGGGTATCCATACCAAAGCGCCCCCTTGCGAGGCTATAGCTACAAAACAGCGCTGTACAATAAAAATAAATGCCGCGTACAGCACCAAAAAAACGCTGAAATTTACGCTTTTGGTATTTTTTTATCCGCCTGTAATTTAGAACGTTGCAAAATCCAGCTTAGAGAATTTGGATTTGCACTGTAAAATTATAATAAAATCGCGTTGATATTTTGCTTGTTGAAAACTTTTTTTTTACCTTTGCTACGTTTTACTCCGGAAAGCAAGCAGGCAAGCGAGCTTGTGCGCCATTTGCGCACGTTGCGGCAAGCTAAATCTTAACCAAGGAGTTTCATTATAACCATCACGCTATTTTTTTGCGTGTTTTTTGATTTGCCCTACAGCAAAGGGGAAAATTATAAACCATTGATTTAACTGCATCTTATTGTAACACAAACATTTATATCTATAAAATAAAAGTAGAATTATGAAATATTTATATCAACTTACTACGCTATGGTTGCCTCTTTTGTTGCTGTGCGGCAATGCCTACGCAGCCGCCAACGAGCAATACCATGAGGTAACGGGAGGCATTAGCATGCTTCGGTCGAACCTTGCGCCCCTCACCGGCGGCGAAGCCCGCGGCGGAATAGGCTTTGGCGGCGGAGCGGGATACGCCTACCACCTCAACAAAAAAATGAGCCTCTGGACAGGGCTGGAGGTGAACTCCTACAGCGGAAGCTCTTACGTAGGCCACTTATCAGAAACATCCTCGGTCAACTTTGCCGAAAAATGGTCGGATGAGATGTTCTACATGCCGGAGGGGGAAAACAAACAATTTGGCTTTGATCTTAACGCTATAGGTTACACCGTTCAACAATCTGCTGTGTACCTGCAGCTGCCGCTGCTGTTTGGCTACGAGGATGCGGTGCCCTGGACGGACTGGGTTACATGGTACTCCCGCGGAGGGTTTAAGGTGGGCTATTCGCTCTCCGGAACCAGCCAATCAGAAGTGGATAGCCTTCGCTTGGAGGGAAATTTTAGAAAATCGTTTGGCTATCCCTTGGATGAGGTAAAAGATCTTATGGGATTTGGCAGCTACACAGACCACCACCAGAATGCCCCGATGAAGTTGGGCTTTAGCAGTATAGCCTACCTAGAAGTCGGGGTAAAGCAGCGGCTGGCTCAACAGTACAACCTCTACATAGGAGTCTTTGGGGAGTACAGCCTATACAGCGTCATAAAAGGCGCTATCAATGATTACATGTACGAGTACGAGCCCGTGGCGGATAATTATAACCTTTACAATCTTCACTACACGCCCGCCTCCCATACTACCAGTAACCAGAGCAAAAAGTTTTACCCGATGTCGTTTGGGATAGCTGTACGCTTCAGCTTCGACACCAAGCGCCCGGATCAATCCAACAACCGCATGCTGCAAATGCGCTACCTGGACTTCTAAAAAAAACCGGCGAAGCGTGAATAGCTGACAACCCCAAGCAAAGGTAACGCACCGGCAGGAGCTGATTTTTTGACAAAAAGAGATGCTTAACCTGTAGCCACAAAAGAAAACGCCTAACGGCGTTTTTTTTTGTGCGTGCGGCGCCGAAAAATTTACGCACCTTTCCCCCCCGACCAAACCTCCTTTTTGCCAAACAGTAGCGCAAAAAAAATGCCGATACGCCACAATAAAAATCGTATCACTTAGTTATATAAATATATAACCCCCTTCTTTGCTCATTTACGCCATGAAAAATATACACATCGGAAAGCTGATAAAGGAAAAGTTTGACGAAAAAAAAATGACGAAAGCCGAATTTGCGCGCAAGGTGCACATCCACCGCTCTACGGTGTACCTCTTGTTTGAGCAAAAGAGCATAGACGTTGAGCTCTTGCTTGCCATCTCAAAGGTGCTGGACTACAACTTTATCGAGGAGGTTTACCTCAAGCGCCTTCCGCCGGAAAAGGAGAATACCGTGATTGTAGGCGTCGAAATCGACCGCTCGCAGCTCCAAAGCCTTGACCTTCCGAAAGAATTCCTCACGCTGTCGAAATTTATCACGCAGAACGTCTGAATATATCGCGCGGAACCATCTGCAATACAGGATAAATGAGCATACCTTTGCGCTCGAAATTTTACATTTTTAATCACCAAAAAAACCAAAAAAAATGACAAAAAAAATTTTTAGCGTAATGGCTCTCGCAGCCGTACTGATGAGCGCATCGTGCGCCAAGGAAGACCCCGCAAAACCGGTGGATTACTCTGCGCCTGCAAAGCAAGCTACCATCAAAGGCAAGCTGCTGATGAACGACAATCCAACCATGTCGCAGCCCAAGTACACGGCAAAGGCGGGGATAACCGTAATCGCAACCGTTCCGTACTCGGAGCTGAACTCCGGCAGCTCTTCGGGCGCATTTTCGGCCAGCACAACAACCGACAGCAAGGGAGAATTTACGCTGCAAGTTCCGGCAACCCAAGCGGGCGTGAACGTTTCCTTTGCCGTAAACGATGTAGAAGGCAGCAAGACGGTGAACAGCGCCGGCGGAACCGGCACCGAAACGCAGCAGGGCAAGTGGTCGTTTGGCATCCCAAGCGCCACCGTAAAATCGGGGCAGTCAAAGATTCTTGACGCCGCCTTCGGTAGCTTTACCCAAATTAAGAGCGTTGGCGACGAGGTATAGCTATTTTCTTAATAGCTAGCATCTCCGTATCGCTTTAAGGCAATAACTTTCACACTAAAAAAATTACAGTCAAATGAAAAAAATAATTTTATCGCTTTCCTTGTGCCTAAGCGTAGGTATTGCCGTAGCACAGGAACAGCCTGCAAATAATAGCAACAACAACAGCAACAACAGCTACCTGCCCAAATCCGGGGATTACGCTCTTGGGGTGGATGCAGCTCCATTCTTAAGGTACGTGGGCGGCCTTTTTTCCAACGCCGGCGCCACGGCGCCTACCTTTGGGCTGCATAATCAGGGTATTTACGGCAAGTACTTTTTGGAGGATAACCGCGCCATTCGCGCCAAGCTGCTGCTGAATATCCACAACACGTCAAACAAGCAGAGCGTACAAAATGACGAGGCTGTCAAAACCACCCCCGGCGCTACCACCATCGACGCCAAAAAAACAGGCACTACCGACGTTCAGCTGGCCGTAGGCTACGAATTTCGCCGCGGTCGCGGTCGGGTGCAGGGCTTTTGGGGCGGCGAGCTTGCGCTGGGCTTGGGCAAAACCTCCACTACCTACGAGTACGGCAACCCCATGACGGCTGCCAATCCCAACCCAACTACGGCTACCAGCTTTAGCGGCAGCAGCCCTCGTATTTTAAAGAACAAGGGCGGCTTGAACTTTTCGGGAGGTCTGCGCGGTTTTGTCGGCGTTGAGTACTTCATGGCCAGCTGCGTATCCCTCGGCGGAGAGCTTTCCCTTGGCCTAGACGCTTCCATTCTCGGCCAAAGCGAGCTTACCTCCCAAGAGGTGGTATCCGGAGAGGTGCGCGAAAGCAAGGTGCGGCAAAGAAGCAGCTCCGATGTGGCAAATCATTTCGGGCTCAAAACAGTAACCGGAGGCAACGTTTTCCTGACGTTTTACTTCTAAGCGCTAAGCGCTGCACAAAAAAATCCGGCCTTGTCAAGGTCGGATTTTTTTTTTGTGCAGCGCTTGCCGGAGAACGTGCCAAATCAGCTGAATCAATCCACCTCCGTTTGCGGCTCTGTTAGCTCATTAATGCACAAGATTTTTGAGGATTACAAAGCGCCGCTTTTTGCCCGCTCGGAAACGAAAAATGTGCGCTACGTGATTGAAGATAATTTTATAACCTTCTGGTTTCGTTTTATTTACAAGTACAGCCATATTATAGAAATCAATCAGCTGGGCGAATTGCGGAAAATCATTGAGCGCGATTACGCAACGTTCAGCGGCAAAATTTTGGAAAAATATTTCCGCGACAAATTCATTGAGCAGGGCGGAATTACCCAAATCGGCGGCTACTGGGACAGGAGCGGCGAAAACGAAATTGATTTAATTGCGCTTAATGAAGCTGAAAAGAAAGGCAAATCATTGAAATCAAACACAATGCGCAGCATATACGCTACCATGTTTTGAAAGAAAAAGCCGCCAAAATGCTTGCCAAAACAAAGCAGCTGAGCAGCTACGAAGTTGAGTACAAAGGGCTTTCGATGGCTGATATGTAAGCTTTGAAGCTACTTTTTGTCCACTTGCCCCCCAAAACACACATTTTTCAAAGATAAGCTACGGATTTCGCCGCTTCAGCAGATTTTTATTCACCGCCCCAACTTCCTCCACAAAGTAGCGGTCGTGCGAAATGACCAACAGGCTGCCCCTGTAGCGCTGGAGGGTTTGTGTCAGAATTTGCAGGCTTGAGATGTCGAGGTTGTTGGTAGGCTCGTCCAGGATGATGAGGTCGGGGGTTTGGTTGCCTATCATCAGGCAGCAGAGGTAGAGGCGCATTTTCTCGCCGCCGCTCAACGCCTTGCAGGGCTTGTCCCACGTATCGGAGGGGAAAAGGAAGCGGTTCAGGCGCAGCCGCACCTCGTGCGTTTCCAAGTGCTGCCGGTTGTACGTCTCCGCCAACTCTTCTATGCTGCACGCCACATCTACTTGAGCGTAGTCCTGATCCAAGTAAATCCAGCGGAAATCTGTGCGCCTGATTGCCCCGCACGTTGGGTGGAGCGAGCCGGTCAGCAGTTTAATGAGCGTGGTTTTTCCGGCGCCGTTGTCGCCCAAAAGGTGGATGCGGTCGTGGCTGTAGAGGGCGAAGTCCAGCGGCTCTTCCCACAGCGGCGACTCCGGTCGGTAGGCGAAGTTGATTTGTCGGGCTTCGACGAGTAGCTTTCCCGGATGAATGGACGCGTGGTCGAAATCTATCCTCAAATCCTTCGGCGCACCTTGCTGCCGCTTCAGGTCGGAGAGCTTTGCCCGGTGGCTGCCGATAATCGCCTCGTGCTTTTCCTTTAGCCCCGCCGCCGTGTTCTCCGACGAGTTGGCCAGCTGCTTCCGAAGCGCCCGAACAACTTCCGTTTTCTTTTTTTCGCCTTTGGCAAGACGCTTCTCCTGCCGCTGCCTCACCTCCTGCGCCTTGATGCGCGCCACGCGAATGGCTTTCTCCTCCGCGTGAATGCTGCCGCTTAGCGCCCTATCTTCCATTTCTTTTTGCGCTTGATAAAACGAGAAATTCCCGCCGTACAATCGGACGCCGTGCTCGGACAGCTCGCAGGTAGCTTGCAGCTGGTTGAGGAGCGTGACGTCGTGGCTGACCAC
>JAISLN010000279.1 GCA_031290835.1 Prevotellaceae bacterium | reverse complement strand
CCAATTGCGATACCTCTTTTTTCGCCTCGCTCTTCGCTTTGCTTCCGTTCGAAAGCCAGCGCATCGACAATGTCGTCGTACTCCAGTACGCTTTTGTGATATGCTTTCATTTCTTTTGGTGTTAGCTTTTTTATTTGTGCTATTTCAAATAATCGCCGGAATATTCTCCCCTCTACCTCTGCCGGAACATCCTGCAAGCGGTTTATATTTTTCAGACAAAAGAGCCATATATCCGTATTGCTTTGCAAGTCGCTCGCCTGCTGCTTTTGGAACTTGGGCAGCTCAATGAGGATAAAGCGCAGCTTCTCCGAAAATTTGGCGTGGGTGGCCTCCTCTGTCAAATAGACCTTGCTGACAATGCGATGCCTGTCTGCTTCTGCGCCGTAGAGCACAAAGTTCAAGAGCGACACCACGTAAACCGCCTTTAACCGAAAATTCCACCTGCCTTTGGGCGCTTGGTTGCGTATCAGGAATGAGGAGTAGAATAGCAACCTGTCCATGAAAAATTCTTGCCTTGCCCGCTGCATTTCCACCAAGAAGGATTCTCCCTTATCGTTGGTGCACAACAGGTCGTACACCGCCTTGCGCTCCGACTCCCAATCGCCCAGCTGCTCGGTAGGGCAGTAGCTGATGTCGGTAATTTTTTCCTCCGGCATGATAATATCGTTCAAAAAAGCAATCAGCAACTCCTTGTCGCCAAACACTTTTTTAAACCCAAAATCCGTCAACGGATTAATATATACCGTCCCCTCTATCTTGTTTGCAGGGCTTGCTTTAGCTGCTGCCTGCTTTGCGCCGGTACGCTTCATAGGCATTTATTTTGCGGGTGATGGCATCCTATTCCTGAACAGCAAAAATACATTTTTTTTGTCAAAAACAATTTTCATACAGGTAAATTAAAACTTAAAGTTGTACGTCACCGAGGGCACTACGCTGAACAGGTAAAGCTTGTCGGCGTACATGACGCCCGAATTTGCGGGTTCTTCGGTGAACTGTATAAACCACGTGTTGTGGCGGGCGTAAGCGTTGTAGAGCGACACGTTGAGCTCGTGCGAGTATCGGCCATGCTTTTTCAGCACAAAGTTGGCGGCAACATCCAGGCGGTGGTAGTCGTCCAGCCGGTAGGTGTTGCGCTTGCCGTAGATGGGGATGGAGGCTCCCGCCGCTACGTAGCGTCCTTCGGGAAAAGTGGTGGGCGAACCGCTTGAGAATGTCCAGTTGGCGGACAGGTTGATGCGCTTGGTAATGTCGTAGCTGGCAACAATGTTTAGGTTGTGGGGTCTGTCAAACGGCGCCTGATACCACTCGTCGTTGTTTACCGTTTGCACTTTGCGAAAAGAGCGCGAGTAGGTGTAGCTGACCCAGCCGGTAAATCGTCCTGTATTTTTGCGCACCATGAGCTCCGCCCCGTACGATTTGCCGATACCCCTGCGAAGCTCCCCCTCCAGCTGCGAATTCATGATTATTGCGGCGTGATCCTTATAGTCCACCACATCGTTCATGTACTTGTAAAACAGCTCTCCGGACAGCTCTATGGCGTTATCCATCAGGTTGCGGAAGTAGCCCACAGAGGCTTGGTGCGCCGATTGCGGCTTAATGTTGGGCGAAGATGGCATCCAAACATCAATCGGGGAGGTAGCGGTGGAGTTGGAGATGAGGTGCATGTACTGCATCGTGCGCGAGTAGCTGGCCTTGAGGGAGCTGTTGTCGTTGAGCAAAAAAACGGCGCCGAGGCGAGGCTCCAGCCCCCAGTAGCTGTTGTAAAAATCGCCCCGCGAATATACGGTCAGGGTGTCGTTGCGGCGAAGGTTGTAGTGCTCGTCGTAGTGGTAAACGGTTGCGGGGCCTACGTTTTGGAACAGCGTCCCCCGCAGCCCGTACTTTACGGTGAGCCGTTCGCCCACCTTGTGTTGGTTCATAATGTAAACGGCGCTTTCCAGCGAGCTGAGCTCCGGCAGCCGTATGGATTCCTGCTCGGTGCTCATGGGGGTTATGGCGGTGGCGTCGCAGGGGTTGACCGTGTGCCAAACGCCGGAAACGCCAAAGTGCAGCAAATTTTCTTCACCGTAGAGGTAGGTGTAGTCGGCGCGCATGCCGAGGTCGTCAATGGACGATTTACACTGCATATCGAAACCTGCCATTGCCATGCCCATGTTGTAGCGGTAGCCGCTGCCAATGACGGAAATGTTGGAAAACAGCTTGTCGGAGTACACGTGATTCCAGCTGAGCGAGTAGGCGCTGTTGACAAAATTCATGCTCGCAACCGGCATGCCGAACACATCGCTGCCGTAGTACCCGCTAAGCGTTAGGCGGTCTTTGTCGCTCAGCTTGTAGTGCAGCTTTCCGTTGAGGTCGTAAAAGTGCAGCACGGCGTCGCGCACGCCTTCCTCCGGCGCCAGCGGCAAAAAAAGGTCGGCATACGTGCGCCTGCCCGCCGCTACGAACGAGAGCTTGTTGCTGATAATTGGCCCGTCAACCTCCAGCCTGCTTGAAATAAGCCCAATGCCACCGTTTACGTTGAGCTTGGCGGGGTCGCCGGTTTTGCTGCTCACCTCCAGCAACGACGACAGCCTGCCGCCGTGGGCTGCCGGGATGTCGCCCTTGTAGAGCTTCACGTCGTCCACCACGTCGTTGTTGAACACCGAAAAAAAGCCCATGAGGTGCGAGGCGTTGTACACCGTAGCGTTGTCGAGCAGGATGAGGTTTTGGTCGGGGCTTCCGCCGCGCACGCTGAACGCCGACGTGCCTTCGGCGGCGGGCTGCACGCCGGGCAGAAGCATGATGGCTTTTATCACGTCAACTTCGCCCATGAGCGCCGGGATTCTCTTGATAGTTTTCATCTCCAGCTTCTCCACGCCCATTTCGGCTTTGGTAACGTTGGCGCGGCGGGCAGCGCTCACCTCAATTTCCTCCAGCTCCGTATCTTGCTGCCTTAGCGCAAAATTTTTGGTCTGCGTATTTTTTACCTGCACCAGCTCCTCCTGCGGACGGTAGCCCATGTATTTGGCGGTGATGGAGTAGGCGCCCGGCGAAAGCGCAATGCGGTAAAATCCTTTAGCATCGGCAATGACGTTGCGCTTGGCTTCGCGGATATATACAACAGCTCCCGCCAGAGGCTCGTTCGTCTGCTCATCTTTCACATATCCGCTCAATACCAGCTGCTGCGCCTGTGCAGGTATGCAAAATACCAAAATGGCGGCGAGGGGTAAAATTCGTCTTATTTGCATGTTTTAGGGTTGCTTATTTCTACGTATGGTAAGCTATGCTCGTTTTTTCATAAAAGCGAACAAAGTAACCCTAAAATGCTGATAACAGCAAAAGTTATCGCCTGCTTAAATATTATTTAACGCCACCGCTGCCGGGTATTGGCTTTGATAGCTGTAAAAAACGTAATTTTGTTTGCCGTTTTTTGAGGCTTTTCAAGCCTTGCTGTTCAAAAATTCATAACTCAAATTGCTCATGAAAAACATACGCATCAGCCACATGCGAATAATCCCAACGATACTCTTTACCATGCTTATAGTTTGGATTGGTTTTTTTGACCGCAACAGCCTCAAGGAGCACATTACCATAGCCCGCCAGCTGCACCGCTTGGAGCGAGAAGCGGTTTTTTATCAAGCGCAGGTCAACAACAATAAGCAACGCCTCAACGACCTCCTTACCGATAACGACAAGCTCGAAAAAATTGCGCGCGAGCAGTACTACATGAAGCGTGCCGACGAAGACATTTTTATCATCGAAGACTGAAAATAAAGCGCTAAAAATCACAGCAGCACATGTCCCTTTCCGTTTCTAAATTTATATAATCCAAACAATCAGAATGAAAAAAAAAATAGCCGTTTTGCTACTTTGCTTTGCCGCGTATTCGGTAAATGCACAAGCGTTGCAGCAGATCAACGAAACCATGCTCAAGTTTGGTCGCTTTATCTACTACCTCTCTTCGTCTTACGTTGACACCGTAAGCATTGAGCAGCTTACCGAAAAAGCCATCATCAAGGTGCTGAGCGAGCTCGACCCGCACTCCAGCTACACCTCCGCCAAAGACGCCAAAGCTACCACAGAGTCGCTGATGGGCAACTTCGACGGCATAGGCGTCGAGTTTAACATGTTCAACGACACGCTGTTGGTGGTTTCTCCCATTGCCGGTGGCCCGTCGCAAAAAGTGGGCATCTTGGCGGGCGACCGCATTGTGGAGGTGGACGGCAAAAATATTGCCGGCGTGGGTATCAAAAGTATAGACGTGATGAAAATGCTGCGCGGCGCCAAGGGTACCGTCGTAAGCGTGCGCATAGCGCGGCGCGGCGTAGAGCCGCTGCTCGACTTTACCATTACCCGCGATAAAATTCCGCTTTACAGCATCGACGCCAAGTTCTGGGCGGCGCCCGGCATTGCCTACATACGGCTGGGGCGCTTTGCCGCTACGTCGCACGGCGAGTTTGTGAAGGCGCTGAACGAGCTCGGCAAAAAGCCCGAAGGCGTCATCCTCGATTTGCGCGGCAACGCCGGCGGTATGCTGGACGCATCGGCCTACATTGCCGACGAATTTTTGGCCAAAAACGAGCTGGTGGTTTACACCGAAGGGCGGGCCATACCGCGCACCGATATTGTGGCTACCGACACGCTCCGCAGGTTTGAGCAGGGCAAGCTGATTATTTTGATTGATGAAAATTCGGCTTCGGCAAGCGAAATTGTAGCCGGCGCCGTGCAGGATTGGGATAGGGGCATTATCGTTGGCCGCCGCTCGTTTGGCAAAGGCTTGGTGCAAAATCAGGTGGAGCTGCCCGACGGGTCGCTGGTGCGCATTACCGTAGCCCGCTACCACACGCCCACCGGTCGGGTGATACAGCGCCCCTACAACAACGGCGAAACCGAAAAATACTATAAGGATTTGTACCGGCGCTACACCAACGGAGAGGTGTATAGCCTCGACAGCATCGCGCTCCCCGACTCGCTAAAGTTTTTCACGCTCAAAAAGCATCGCGCCGTGTACGGTGGCGGCGGCATCATGCCCGACGTATTTGTACCGCTCGACACGAGCAACTACACCTCCTACCACGCCAAGCTGTCCCGCATGGGCATCATCAACCAGTTTACGCTCTCCTACATTGACGCCAACCGCAGCACGCTGAGGCAAAAGTACAAAACTTTTAAGCAGTTCAACAAAGATTTTAGCGTGAGCGATTCGCTTTTTGACGAGCTGGTGGCGTTTGCCGAAAAGCAAAAGTTACCCCGAAACGAGGCGGAAATCAGCAAGGCAAAGCACGATATTTCGGTGCAGCTCAAGGGGCTGATAGCGCAGGATATTTTTACGAGCAGCGAATACTACGAGGTGGTGTACCCAAGCATAGACAACGGCTACCAAAAGGCGCTTGAAATGATGCTCAGCTGGAAAAATTACGAAAAGTTGCTCAAGTAAACATGTCGGAAAGGAAGCAAACAGCAGACAAGGAAAACAGACGGGAACAGGCAGCAAAGTGGCGCACCGGTACGGGCGTTGCGCTGGCGGTAATGTCGGTTTACGTGCTCATCTCCATTATCTCCTACTTTTTTTACTGGGACGTTGACTACAGCGTTTCCGGCGTGCCGCTTGCCGCCGGCGCAGGCGATGGCGCGTACGCCCGCAACTTGGGCGGCGCCGTGGGCAACTACTTGGCCGAAATGTTTGTGCGGCATGGGTTTGGCGTGGCAGCCGTTTGTATTCCGGTGGCTACCCTTATCGTTGCGCTGCGCCTGCTCCGAATAGGCAGGCTGAAAACGGTCAAGCTGCTTACCCTGCTGCTGTCGCTTATGATACTTGTATCGCTCTCGCTCGGCGTTTGCAACAGCCAAATGTTGCTCGGCGCAGGGCTGGGCGGAGAGTACGGATATTTCATCGGGCGCGTATGGCTAACGGCAACGCTGGGAAAATTCGGTAGCATCATGCTGCTCGCGGTAGCGTTCTTTTTGCTTTGCTGCTACGCCATTCCACACTTTCCGCAGCGCTGCAAGGCGCTGGCGATGCGCCTTGCAGCGTACTTTGGCAGAAAGAAGGAGCGCGAAATTTCAACCGAGCCATCAACCGGCGATAGCGACGCTACGGTTGAAGAGGAAAAGCAAGACGAACAAGACGAAGAGCAAGACGAAGAGCAAGACGAAAGCAAGGCGGATGAAGATACGGCGGATGAAGAAAGCGATGAAGAAGGCATTACCTTTGAGCCGGATACCGCCGTAGGCATTAAGCTAATAGTAACGCCATCCGAAGAAGAGGAGGAAAAAGCTGACAATGACGCCAACAGCGCCGACGAAAATGACGCAGAGGCAAACGCGGAGGCAAACGACGAAGCTGCCCTTGCGCTGCAAGTTGACGGCGACGGCGAAGAGCCGCTGCTGGCAGAGGTGCGGGCAAGCCAGCTGCCGTACGACCCTAAGGCAGACCTGTCGCGCTACGAGCATCCGCCCGTGGAGCTGCTCAACGACTACCCCAAGTCGGCAAAATCGGTATCGGCAGAAGAGCTGGAGCAAAACAAGGACAAGATTGTCCGCACGCTGGGGCACTACAACATTTCCATTTCCGAAATCAGGGCAACCATTGGGCCTACGGTTACGCTTTACGAAATTATTCCTGCGCCGGGAGTGCGCATCTCCAAAATCAAAGGCTTGGAAAACGACATTGCGCTAAGCCTCGCGGCGCTCGGCATACGCATCATTGCGCCCATCCCGGGCAAGGGTACCATTGGTATCGAGGTGCCCAATCAGCACTCCGAAATTGTGTCGATGCACTCGGTGGTCAAGTCGGCGGAGTTCAACGACGCCAAGTTTGAGCTGCCCATTGCGCTGGGGAAAACCATCACCAACAAAACCTTTGTGATAGACCTCGCCAAAATGCCCCACCTGCTGATTGCCGGCGCTACGGGGCAGGGAAAATCGGTAGGGCTAAACGCGGTGCTCACCTCGCTGCTCTACAAAATGCACCCCTCGCAGCTCAAGTTTGTGCTGGTTGACCCCAAAAAGGTGGAGCTGCCGCTGTACGCCAAAGTGGAGCGGCACTTCCTCGCCAAGCTGCCCGACGCCGAAGACGCCATCATCACCGACAACCAAAAGGTAATCTACACGCTCAACTCCCTGTGCATCGAAATGGACGCGCGCTACGAGCTGCTCAAGGACGCCGCCGTGCGCAACATTAAGGAGTACAACCAAAAGTTCGTTGACCGGCGGCTCAACCCGGAGCACGGGCACCGCTACCTGCCCTACATCGTGCTGGTCATCGACGAGTTTGCCGACCTGATAATGACGGCTGGGCGCGAGGTAGAGATGCCCATTGCGCGGCTGGCGCAGCTGGCGCGAGCTATCGGGATTCACCTCGTAATCGCCACGCAGCGACCCACCACCAACGTCATCACGGGGCTTATCAAGGCAAACTTCCCCGCAAGGGTAGCTTTTCGCGTTACGAGCATGATAGACTCGCGCACCATCCTCGACACGCCGGGGGCGCAGCACCTCATCGGCAAGGGCGACATGCTCGTATCCACCGGAAGCGACATCGTGCGCGTGCAGTGCGCCTTTGTGGACACGCCGGAGGTGGAAAAAATTGTGGAGTTCATCGGCAAGCAGCAGGGCTACCCCACCGCCTTTATGCTGCCCGAGTACGTCCCCGAAGGCGGCGACGGCGAGCGCGAAGAGGTGGACTTGAGCCGGCGCGACGGCATGTTTGAGCAGGCGGCAAGGCTCGTGGTTGAAACGCAGCAAGGCTCCACGTCGCTCATACAGCGCAAGCTCAACCTTGGCTACAACCGCGCGGGGCGCATTATGGATCAGCTGGAGGCGGCAGGCGTTGTTGGCCCCCCCGACGGCAGCAAGCCCCGTCAGGTGCGAATCCCGGACGTGATAGCGCTGGAGCAAATGCTAAGCTCGAAATTTTGAATTG
>JAISLN010000278.1 GCA_031290835.1 Prevotellaceae bacterium | reverse complement strand
TTTTTGATTGTCACGAATACCTCATCATTCCGCCCTGCCCGTCATTCCGGGCGCAGCGAGGAATCTCCCCGCACAAATACCGCTTCATTCCGCCCTGCCCGTCGCAGCAATGGCGGGGTTGCGCCTTGCCCTGAAAGGGAAGCATCTTCATAACCGCAGGTCACCGACCTGCGGAAAACCGTACCTCCTCTTCACCCTGTCTGAAAGGCAGGACTTCGGCGCTGTCGCTCCGCAGGTCGCTGACCTGCGGTTATGAAAATCCTACCCGCTGGGTAGGGTGTGCAAACCTGCGTAATTTTTCCGCTGATTTTTGCCAAAATAATTACATCAATAATCTCATTTTCAAATTTCTACGAAATGATTTTCGGAAGAAAAATTTCGTGCCTTCTGAACACCCTACCCGCAAGGGCAGCATTTTCATAACCGCAGGTCAGCGACCTGCGGAAAAGCCGTCCCTCCTCTTTTCCCTGCCTGATAAGGCAGAAGTTTTGCTCCGCCACGTCTCGGCAAAGCTCGTTTAGCTTACACGAAAGGACGGATGCCAGCAGGAGAAGCTAAGGCAGAACCAGCGGACGCTACGGCAAAACCACGCGGATGCCGTAGGCGTAGTTGCCATCATCGGGGTAGTGGGCGAAGCGGACGTCAACACGGCAGTGAGAAAGGGGATAGTAGTCCCAGTCCCCGTCGCACAGCCAGTTGCCGCCGCGGAGAAGGCGGGAAGTGCCTGTTGCAGGACCTGGAGGATTAAAGCTATTGTCGGCGGGTAAATCATCGCTAAACCAGGTAGAGCACCACTCACTAACGTTCCCGCTCATGTCGTAAATGCCCAACTCATTGGCTGCCAGCTGACCTATCGGGTGAGGAGCATCGCCGCTGTTATCCTTATACCACCCCACAGCGCTTAAAGAGTCGCTCCCGCTGTAGTCGCACCCACCGCTACAAAACTTGGGCGTGACGCTGCCCCCGCTAGCCGCATACTCCCACTCCGCCTCCGTAGGCAACCGATACTTCTTCGCAGCATCCGTAATGCCCGCCTTCTCATTCAGCTTAGCCAAGAAGCCAGTAGTCGGCTTCGTAATATCGTCATAGCTCACGTATACCATCGGCTTGTCAGCACCCTTATGCTTGGCACCAGCTTTCTTGTTAAAGGTGCTGGTATAGCTGCCCATCACCGCATACCACTCCGCCTGCGTTACCTCATATTTCCCTATCCAAAAATCAGAAACCCCAACGGTGCGTTGTTTGTTGCTTAGCATCCCCCTCTTGTCGTTCAGCCCCATCTCATACCAACCCCCCGGTACAAAAACCATCGTCGGCTCCCCTGCAAAGCACTTGATGCGCTCAGCGACCTGGCAGCCGCTGCTCTGAAGGCGCCCCACAACCTCCCACGCCACCCGCGTCAGCTCCGCCGGCGCCATCTCGCCGCCACCGGAGCGCTTGAAGTCAAAAGCGGCAGCGCATGAACTCCTGTTGCCGGCAACGTCTATGACCTGCGCCGAATACTTTTGTTCAGCGTTAGCAAAAGAAAAGGGGGCGTTGGCGTTGCCGCCGACGCCTTTTTTTGCCTCTACAAGGCATACCTGCGCCAAGCCCTGCGCATTCGCCCATTCGCGAAGCTCGCAGCAGTTTATCCAGCCGGTTGCCCGCCGCAGCGCCTTGAGCTTGTTCTGTACAAACTTCTCCCGCGTTACCGAAACGAGGTTGGAGTTGCCGCGCTTGAGCTCCTCGCCCACTATGTGCGCGAGCACATCCCCAAACATCCAATTGTCCACCCCTACCACCAGCACCGCCAGCGGCTGTCTTTGTGCCTGCGCCTGCACCGCTAAGAGCAGCAGCGCGAATAAAGAAATCAGCATTGTTTTCATTGTTTTCATCATCATTTTTGTTGTTGTTGTTTTCATTTTTTTAGCTAATTAATAATTTTGTGAGCTGTGATTTTTGTAAAGTCATCCCCTACCCTCATTCATTCTCTGCCGTCATTCCGAGCGAAGCGAGGAATCTCCCCGCATCCCACCTGACCCTTGCCGCGACGGGCTGCGGACGGTCTGCGACGGGCGGTCTGCGACAGGTGGTCTGCGGGGAGGTTCCTCCACTCCGCGCGCTCGTGCCTCGCGCGCTCCGGTCGGAATGACGGCAGGGAATGAGGAAATGGTGGCTGCGAGGGAGGAAATGACGACAGGGGGTGACGAAAAATCGCACCATGCAAAAAACATGGTGCGGTGATATATGAAATTTGAAAAATATTTTGTATAATACGCGCCCGCGCGTTTATTAGTTTAGTTAGTGAATAACGTATAGTGAATAGTGAATAGTGGGCAGCGGCTAACGTAATTCGCTGATTAGTGTGTGTGTGTGTGTGTGTGTGTGTGTGTGTGTGTGTGTGTGTGTGTGTGTGTGTATGTGTGTGTGTGTGTGTGTGTGTGTGCTGTTAGTGAGGGGGCGCCCAAACGGCACCCCTACCATACCGACCCAACTTGAGGCACCCGGCGGTATTTTGGAGCTACAAAAAATGGGCTGCATGCTATTACCCATAAGCTAAAACTAAAAAGGATAGGCGTTTTTTCACAACGGCAAAGGTAGCGCTAAATTTTGGATTGTGCGCAATTTTTGGAAAATTTAGCTGCCAACATGCCGCCGCCGGCGCTACGCGCGGCTGCCCCAAAAGGTAGGGTGTTCAGACCTGCGTAATTTCTCCTGTTTATTCTCGCCCAATTAATTGATTTAACAACCTCATTTTCAACTTTTCAACAGCTAATTTTCAGAAGAAAATTTCGTACCTTTTGAACATTTATCCTAGTGGGTAGGGTATTCAGAGCCGCGTAATTTTTTCTGCTGATTTTTGCTCAAGAAAACACTTAACTTGCAGCTATACAGTAACCGCCTACGGCGTTGGTCGTCGCTGCTCTTCCCCTCACCCCCGGATAAATTCGGGGGTTATGCACGGGAAACGCCTACGGCGTTGGGCATCGCTGCTCTTTCCCTCACCCCCGGATAAATCCGGGGGTTATGCACGGGAAACGCCTACGGCGTTGGGCATCGCCGCTTTTTCCCTCACCCCCGGATAAATCCGGGGGTTATGCACGGGAAACGCCTACGGCGTTGGTCGTCTTCGCTAATTCTGCTTTTATTGCGAGGGCAGTACGCTCAAATTGGGAAAAATTTCTTACCACATAATTTATACAATAAATTTATTTATAGCATATTATAGAATAAATAACCTGATTTTCGGAAGAAAAATTTTGTACCTTCTGAACACCCTACCCAAAAGGTAGTCCGCTCAAAAGGCACAGAATTTTTCTTCTGGAAATCAACATGGAAAAGGAGGTGGCGAAAACCTCATTTTTACCCATTAAATCAACTGAACAACCTCAGTAGCAGGAATGTATGATGCGAACAATAACCTCATTACCCCATTGTTTGCTCGCAGTATAGCTTAATGAGGTTAATGAGGTTGGGTGCAGGTGGTATATTTCATGGCTACTGAGGTCGTTTTGTTTGAAAAATTATGTGAAAATGAGGTTGTTGAGGCAATTGATTTCGTCAAAAATCAGCAGAAAAAATTACGCAGGTCTGAACACCCTACCCCAGCAGGGTGCAAAGAGAGACGACGGAGTGTTTTTCTATCAAGAGCTCAAAACAAGTATTTTTTCAACGAGCTAATGCTCCTAATGGACATTTTGGGATTATTTGCCCACAAAAACAATGTGCAGCAAAACATTTTTTTACAATGCTTTGCCGCACATTCCGTTTATACGCTTGCGGCGCTGTTAGTAGCCGGGGTTTTGCGGAGAAACGCCTGCATTTAGGCCGCCGCTGGTGGGGATGGGAAAGCGGTAGTGCTTGCCCTTGATGTTATCCACCTTAGCGTGCAGGTGCTTGTATATCTTGGCAAAGAAAGCGGCGTTAATATCATCATCTTGCAAAGAAGTCTCCAGCGATTTGGCTTTGGCCTTTACGCTTGCCTCATCTTTGTAGTCTTCCTTGTAGTACTCATACTGGGGCACTTTGGTTTTGATGCTTGATATGAGGGTTTTCCAGCGCACAAGGTTAGTCCACTGCTTTTGCTCAAAGGAGAGCTCCAGATACCATTCCCTGTACAAATCCTCTGCGGTGAGCGCGGTCAGGGGCGTTACGCCGGCGCGGCTGCGCAGCTGGTTGATGAGCGGCAGCGCTTCGCCGGCGCGGTTGAGAAAGAACAAGGCTTCGGCTTTGTAGAGCAGGACTTCGGCGTAGCGAACTTCTATGCGGTTGATGTTGTTGGGCTGGCCGTCCTGAGTGCTCGGCGCTACTACTCTGGTAGCTTCCGTGTAGCCCTTGCGGTGGATGAACTTGCCAAAGCGGGGCGAGGTAACGGGAAACTTGTACTCGTACTTCTTGTAAGCCGGCGTTGCGCCGGGTTGAGGCTCGTCGGCGTTGTAGAGCTCGGTTACGATGGAGTAGAGCTTGCGCTTGTCGCTATCCTCAAACAGGTCAACCAGCGTAACGTCTGCCGGGCCAATGTGGTTGTCCGTCCACAGGTCGAAGCGCTCGGTAAATGGGCAGTGCGTTTGGTGGTTTCCCTGCGCGTCGATGCCGTCGCCGTCGTGGTGGATGGTAAAGATGTGCTCCTTGCCCTGATTTTCGCCGCCTACGCCAAAGTTTTTGTTGTAGTCATCCCACAGCTCGTAGTTGCCGCTGCTGATAACCTTGTCGGCATACTCTACGGCTTTTTGCAGGCGGTCGCTGTTGACGCTGTGCGTCGGGTCGGTCGTAGCGCTGGCAATTGCCGCCACCTCGCTTTGCGAAAGCGGGTTTTGCCCCCACGTCAGGTAGGCGCGGGCAAGGAGAGCGTTTGCAGCGCCCTTGCTTGGGTTGGAGCGGATGATGTCGTAGTCGGGCAGGTTTGCCTCCGCTTCGGTCAAATCTTTGACGATTTGCGCGTACACCTCGTCGATAGAGTTTCGCGTGGTGTTCACCGGCGTTGCCGTTGACAGCACCAGGGGCACTTCTCCGTAGAGCTGCACTAGGTAGAGGTAGTCCAGGGCGCGGATAAACTTAACGCGGGCTATCACTAGGTCTTTCTTTGCCTGCGTGAGCCTTGCGGTTACCTTCGAGGAGTCCAGCTTCTCAATGGTAAGGTTTGCTGCCCCAATGCTGGAGTAAAGCCGGGTATAGATTTTTGTGGTGTACCAGTTTGCCGCATCCGTTTCCAAACGGCTGGCAAGAGGCCCCTCTACGGTTTCCTCGCCCTCGAAGCTGATGGTAGTTTCGCTGGTGGATTCCAGCAGGAACGAAAAAGAGGAGCTGAGCGTTTGTAGAGGCCCGTACACTCCGTTGCCCAGCGCTTCGGCTTCGGCGTCGGTTTTTACTACTTCGGTGGTGATGACGTTTTCCTCGGCGCCGCTATTGTCGTCGTCTTTGCTGCACGAGTAAAGCGCAAAGCTCAGGCTGATGGCTGATAAAAAAATTTTTGTCTTCATTTTTTGTTGCGTTTAAATATTTAAAAAGCTTGGTATTGTTATAAAAAGTAATTTGATAAAAGTTCACGGCTATCTCTACGGGCAAAGCTGAATATGGCCCGCAGAGCGCAGCCGATTTTTGCGAGCATTGCTGCAACATCGTGCGATAGATGATTTAAAGCGTTTTTTCTTCGTTTTTTTCATGGTTAGGTTTGCGCTAAAATGTTATTTTTATTCCCCCCGAAAACGTTTTTGCCGTAGGGTACGCGCCGAGGTCAACACCTTTTGCCACTTCGGGGTCGTAGCCCTTGTAGGCGGTGATGACGAGCAGGTTTTGCGCGGAGACAAACAGCCGCAGCAACCCCGAAGCCACCAGCGGCAGCTTGGTTGTGTAGCCCAGCGTAATATTTTTGAGCCGCAAAAAGGAGGCGTCTTCCACGTAGCGGCTGTCGAGGTAGCCGTAGATGCGGTCGGCGGCGGCGTTGGCAAGCCCCGGCAGGCTGTTTGAGGGCTTTTCTGCCGTCCAGCTGTTGAGCAGCGCCGCCGAGGCGTTGTAGCTGTCGTTGGGCGACTCTAAGTAGCGGCGGAGGTGGTTGTACACCTTGTTGCCCTGTGCGCCTTGCCACGATACAAAGAGGTCAAATCCGCGATAGTCGAGCGACGTTTGCAGCCCGCAGGTAAATTCGGGCTGAAGGCTTCCCAGCGGGACGCGGTCGTAGGTGTTGATGGCGTTGTCGGGTACGCCGTTTTGCCCGCCCGCGTCAGCCATTTTAAGGTCGCCCGGTCGGGCTACACCGTACGGCGTTGCCGGCAGCTTGGCAACGTCTTCGCCGGCCTGCACAATGCCGTCGAACACCAGCCCAAAGAACGTGCCGAGCGGTTCGCCCACCTGCAACACTTGCTCCTCGCTCTGCCCGAGTATTATCCGGTCGTTCGCTCCCATCCCAACAATCGTGTTGACGTTGCGGGCAGCGTTGGCGGCTACGCTCCACGTGAGCTTTTGCCGCTTGATGAGCGTTACGTTCAGGGCGAGCTCCACGCCCTGGTTGGTTACGCTGCCGACGTTGACCAGCTGCACCGTTCCCAGCGTAGGATTTAGCGGCACTTCGAGCAGCAGGTCGGAGGTTTCCTTGCGGTAAACGTCGGCCACCAGCGCAACGCGGCGGTTGAGCAGCTCTGCGTCCAGCCCGGCGTTGTACTGGGTGGTGGTTTCCCACTTCAGGTTTTTGTTGCCAAGGTTGGTTTGGCTGTAGGCCGTTGCGCCGTTGTATCGGCTGGCGGCAAAGGTTTGCGCGTATTCGTAATCGCCTATCTCTTGGTTGCCTACCGTGCCGTAAGTAAGCCTCAGCTTGAGCGCGTTGAGCGCGTCAACGGTTTTCAGGAAAGCCTCTTCGTCCACGTTCCACGACAAGCCTAGCGAGGGGAAGTAACCCCAGCGGTGGTTTTTGGCAAAGCGCGAGGACTTATCGCCCCTGATGGTTGCCGTCAGGTTGTAGCGCCCCAGCAGGGTGTAGTTGAGCCGCCCCAGCAGCGAGTGCAGGTCGGACTTCGACATGCCGGAAACCGGCGCGTAGGGGCTTGCGCCGTCGGCAAGGTTGTTTTCGCCCAAATCTTCGTTGGTAAAGTGCGAGGTGAGGTTGACGTTGTAGTTCGCTTGCGTATGCTGGTAGGTATAGCCGCCCAGCAGGTCGATGAGGTGGTTGGCGTTGAGCTGTTTTGTGTAGGTAAGCGTGTACTCCGCTTGCGACACGGTTTGCCGCTTGTTTCCGATAGCGCCGAGCCCCATCTTTTCCAATCCGAGCGCAGTGTAAGAAGGCGCAAAGAAATTTTGGGTTACGTAGCTCATGTAGGTACCTGCGCTCACCTTGGCCGTCAAGCCGTTGATAATGCTGTATCGCGCGTAGGCATTTCCCAGCAGGGTGGTGTTTATCGTTTGCCCGGTGCTGTTGTTCAAGTCCGAAACAGGGTTGGCGGTGATTCCGTCGCGCATCAGGTAGGAATACTCAAATGGGTTGTCGTAGCAGTAATCGCCGTTTTCCGCATAGATGGGCACCACCGGCGGCATGTAGAGCGCGTAGGTAAGCGAGTTGGCAATACCCCTAGAGTAGGGCGAGGAGTTGTAGTTCACCTCCTCAAATGCAGTCAAGCTATTCTGCGTGGACTTTCCGGCGGTAGCCGCAACGCCTACCGTCAGCTTATCCCCTGCCAGACTTTTGTCAATATTCACCCGCCCGTTGTAGCGCTCAAAACCGGAGTTGAGGACAATCCCGCTTTGGTCGGCGTAGCTGCCCGACAGCCGGTAGCGCAGCTGGTCGTTGCCGCCGCTGAGCGATAGCTCGTGCGTTTGCGAAACGCCCGTTTGCAGCACGGCGCTTTGCCAATCGTAGCCGCTGCCGAGCTGCGCAATCTCCTCGTCGGTGTACCTGCCCTTGTTCAGAAAAAAGTCCTTTTGCATGCGCGCCCACTGCGTAGCGTTGAGCAAATCCAGCTTTTTTGCCGGCGTATCCCACCCTATGCTATACTGATAGCTCACGTTATCTGCGCTACGCGCTCCCTTTTTCGTGGTTACGAGAATCACGCCGTTAGCGCCGCGCGAACCGTAAATAGCCGTAGCCGACACGTCCTTCAGCACCTCTATAGATTCAATGTCCGAGGGGTTAATGGCAGCCAACGGGTTCAGGCTGCCTTCGATATTTCCTACTCCCGTTTTTGTAGAAGAGGCGTCGCTGTAAAAAATAAATCCGTCAATCACGTAGAGCGGGTCGTTGCTTGCGGTAATTGAGTTGCCGCCGCGAATGCGGATGCTGGCGCCTGTGCCGGGCTGCCCCGACAGCTGCGATACGCTGACGCCCGCCACCGCGCCGCCCAGCAGCCTGTCCAGCGAGGCGCCGGGATGCTCCAGCACAGCTTTGGATACCGAAGCCACCGCGCCGGTAAGCTCCCTGCGCTTCTGCGTGCCGTAGCCAACCACCACAACCTCATCAATGTAGCTCACGTCTTCCGCAAGCAGCACGCGCAGGGGAGCCCCAACATCGTGCACCTCCACCTCCTGCGGAGCGTAGCCCATCAAGCTAAAGGCAAGTACAACGGGCAGCGAAGCGCTGGTCTGGAGCGTAAAATTACCGCTGGCGTCGGTACCGGCGCCGGACGTGGTTGACGGAATAAGCACGGTTACCCCGACAACGGGCTTCCCCGTGCGCTTGTCGAGCACCGTACCTTTGATTTCCAAGGCACACAACGGCGCTAAGCCCAGCGATAGCGTAAAAAAAATAAAAATGCTGCACGGAAGCAGCGCACCTCCAAAATATTTCAGCGCCTTTGCCCGCGACAACCGGATGATTGCCACCCCTTTTTTTAGCCGTTGAGTGTAGAAATCAGCCATTGCTATTTGAGAAAGTTAGAAATTTTTGGGCGGCGGTAAAAGGCGTACGCACAAGCGCATCCCAACCTCCCGGTAATATTACCGAAGTTAGGATGCGCAACGTATTGGATAATCGAAAAATAAAACCTACCTTTGCAGGTTTCGTGTGTGTGTGTGTGTGTGTGTGTGTGTGTGTGTGTGTGTGTGTGTGTGTGTGTGTGTGTGTGTGTGTGTGTGCCGATGCTATGCGCAGCAGCCGCCTACAAGCCACGAGCGAGTTGCTTGCTACAAACGGTGCGAGAGTATGTTGATACAATGCGTACATAGCTAAAGGTGAAATTGCGGGCATAGCCTGATAGTGAAATTGCGGAGGCAAAGGTAGGGCATACTTGCCCCACAAAAAATACCACGTTTGTGGTATTTTTTGTGCCGGCACGTAAAACATCTACCCTTGCCGCTATCAACGACAAGCATCACATCTCTTACGCGGACTGAAAGGCTGAACTTTAAATAGCCGGAGGAAAAAAGTGCGCCGACAACCTCAAAAAACGGCGGCTTCCGCGCCCCAATTTGTACTTTTAAAGATAAAGATTGCGTCATAGATTGAAAAGTTTTCTTATCTTTGTCGGTGCAAGTTAAAAGGGAACAGCTATAACTACATTAAAACAAAAAAAAATTATGGCGCTAAACAAAGTAATGCTGATTGGCAACGTGGGCCGAGACCCCGAAATACGCCACCTTGACAACGGTGTGGCAATTACTACCATTGCGCTCGCTACATCCGAAACCTATACCGACAAAAACTCGGGACAGCGCACCACCAACACCGAGTGGCACAACGTTGTGCTGTGGCATCAGCTGGCGGATTTGGCAGAGAGGTACATCCGTAAAGGAACGCAGCTATACGTTGAGGGAAAAATCCGCACCCGCTCGTGGGAGGACAGAAACGGACAAAAACGCAGCACCACAGAAATCATAGCCGACAACGTGCAGCTGCTCGGCCGCCGCGAAGACAGCTCCGCCGGCGCACAACCGGCAGCTACGGCTGCCCCCGCCAGATTTTCGCCGGCAGCCGTAGCCGCAACGCAGAGCGCCTCTACCATTAACGATGATCCGAACAGCGGCAACACTACGCCCTAAAAAAGTTGGTGAAAATCTTTAGTAAACCTGCAAGAAGCTTCCTGCCCGCTATGGAGCTCTTTTCTTGCGTTTACATCTACCTTTGTTGAGTATAGCCAACGCTTAAGCTTAACATTACCTAACTACCTGTGCAATATTTCTACCTGCTTCTGCCCTTTGTGCCGCTTGCAGTAGTTCCCTGCCATGCAGGCACAAACGTATTTCCGCACGGTAGCCGCGCCGCAGCGCTGGGCTACATGGGGGTGGTTAATACCGACATTTTTGCTACCTACAACAACCAAGCCGCGCTGGGCTTTTTCTCCTCTCCTCAAGCTGCCGTTCACTACGAAAACAAGTATTTTACCGAAGCGCTCAACCTTAGCGCCGCCGCCTTTGCCATGCCCGTTCCGGCTGCCGGCGTGCTGGGCGTTGACTTGTGCTCGTTTGGGTACGCCCGCTACCGCGAAACGCGCATGGGCGTTGCGTGGGGCAAACAGCTCTCAACGCGAACGGCGGTAGGGGCGCAGCTCTGCTACCACCTAGTGCAGGTGGCGGAGTACGGCGCCACAAGCGCCCTCACCGCCGAGCTCGGGCTGCTGGCCGAGCCGATAGAAAACCTGTGGGTAGGCGCTCACGTGTTCAACTTTACCAGCTCGCGCTACTTCAGCAACAGCTACCACGAGCGGCTACCCGTAATCTTCGACGTGGGCATGGGCTACCGCCTTGCGCAGCACGCCAGCCTGCTGGTTGGCGCAAAAATCGAGTCGGGGCAGGCAGCGCAGGCCAAAGCGGGCGTAGAGGTCGTTGTCTTCAAAACGCTGGCGCTGCGCTTAGGCGTGCTGGTAAAGCCGGTGGAGCTGTTTGCAGGATTTGGCTACACCTACCATCGGCTGCACATTGACATGGCATTTTCGCGGCACGAAACGCTTGGCTACACGCCGCAAATTTCGCTCTCCTACAACCTCCCGCAAACGCAAAAAAAGCCATGAAACGCCGTGCTCACGCGCTATGCGCCGCCATCGCCCTTGCCCTGACAGCCGCCTGCGCCGCGCCTGCTTTTGCGCAAGCCGTTGAGGTACAAAAAGCCATAGAAAACATTTTGGGGGAGGTCTCCACGCTGGAGGATGCCACCGTTACGCTTGAGGTAATGTACGAACAGCTCACGAGCTACGCCGCCAATCCGCTAAACCTGAATACGGCAAGCGAAACAGAGCTGCTGCGGCTGTACGTGCTCAACGAATTTCAGGCGGCAAGCATCCGCGAATATGTTGCGCAAAACGGCGAAATGCAAACGCCCTACGAGCTGCAATACGTGCACGGCATTACGCAGGAAATGATGGCGAAGCTGCTGCCGTTTGTTGCGGCGCTTCCGGGCGAGCAATCGCAGAAGCCCTCGCTGCGGCAGGCGCTCACGGAGGGGCAGCATCAGCTCATAGCCCGCGCCGCGCAGACGGTGGAGAGGCAGGAGGGATACAAAAACGGCGGCTACCTTGGCAGCCCGCAAGCCCTGTACGCTCGCTACCGCTACAATTTTGGCGACCGGTTGCAGTGGGGCGTTACGGCGGACAAGGACGCCGGAGAACCTTTCGGTAAAAGCGGCAACGAGGCCGGCTTTGATTTCTACTCGGGACATGTGCAGGTAAACAACGTTGGCGCGCTGCGCACGCTGGTGCTGGGCGATTTTTACGCGCAGCTCGGGCAGGGGCTGGCGCTGTGGAAAGGCGGGATGATGGGAAAATCGAGCGACGCGTTCAGCATTGCCAAGCGCGGCGCAGGCGTAAAGGCGTACAGCGGAGCTAACGAGAACCTGTTTTTTCGGGGCGCTGCGGCAAGCGTCAATATCTCCAAAACGGTTACGGCAACGGCCTTTTTTTCCTACAAAAACGTTGACGCCAACGCCGACACGCTCGACGCTTTCTCTACGCTGCAAACAACGGGGCTGCACGCCACGTCCAAGGCAATGGCGGAGAAAGGCGCTGTGAGCGAAATGGTGGCAGGAGCCAACGTTTCCTACAGGATGACAAAGCTGCGGGTTGGCGCAACCGCCCTGTGGCACAAGCTTGGCGGATCGTACCAAAAGGACATCCGCCCGTACAGCTACTTCGAGCTGAGCAAAAACACCAACGCCAACTTTAGCGCCGACTATCGCTGGTATATCAAAAAAGTACACCTTTTTGGCGAATTTGGCGTGAGCCGCAACGGTGGGCTTGCCGTCCTCAACGGGTGCCTCGCCGACGTTGCGCCGCGCCTGCAGCTGGCGCTGCTGCACCGCTACTACCAGCCGCAATATCAGGCGTACTACGCCGCCGCTTTTGCCGAAGGCGGAAAAACGGCAAACGAAAACGGGTTTTACATCGGCGCAAACATTTTTCCTTACCCCAAGGTAAAAACAACGCTGTACTTCGACGCATATACGTTTGCATGGCTTCGGTACAGGGCTATGGCGCCATCAAAGGGTTTCGATTTTTTGCTACAAACCGACTACACGCCGCAGCG
Source organism: Prevotellaceae bacterium (assembly GCA_031290835.1). Taxonomy (GTDB): domain Bacteria; phylum Bacteroidota; class Bacteroidia; order Bacteroidales; family UBA932; genus JAITMY01. Next base: position 3,320 of record JAISLN010000278.1, on the reverse strand, counting down.
ATTTTGCAAAATGCACCTGCGCCTGCGTTACGATACAAAGGAGGAGAATGTTGCCGACGAGCTGGCGCCGACAAAAGCTACGGATGTAGTAGAAAAGATAAACCTGCGCTACAACATTGCCTACACGCTGGTGGAAGGGCTTGACTGCAAAACGCACGCAGAGGTTGCGCTGTACAAGGCGGGCAAGCTGGCTCGCGAGCAGGGCGTGATGCTTTTTCAGGACGCCCGCTACAGCTTGCGGCAGCTGCCCTTGTCCGTATCGCTGCGCTACGCCATATTCAACACCGACAGCTACGCCTCGCGCCTGTACGCCTACGAGAGCGACGTGCTCTACGCTTTTTCCGTACCCGCGTACTACGGGCAAGGCTCGCGCTGGTTTGTCAACCTGCACTGGCAGCCTACGAGCAGGATAGACGTATGGCTGCGCTGTGCGCAAACCTACTACTACGACCGCAACGCTATCGGCAGCGACCTAACGCAAATCAGCTCCAACCACCGCACCGACGCGAAGCTCCAGCTGAAGTTCGCGTTTTGAAAAACGGCGCTACCGCTTTTACCTTCGGCGCGCTAAAGCAGCGATTTCAATTTTTCCTCGTAGGTGCTCTTGGGCGCTGCCCCTACATGCTTATCTACCAGCTCGCCGTTTTTGAAAAACAGCACCGTAGGAATATTGCGGATGCCGTAGCGTGCGGGAACCTGATCGTTGGCGTCAACGTCCAGCTTGCCTACAACGGCGCTATCTGCGTACTCCTTTGCCAGCTCGTCGATAACGGGAGCAATTGCGCGACAGGGGCCACACCAGGTAGCCCAAAAATCAAGCGCTACAGGTTTGCTACTCTTGAGCACTTCCTGCTCAAAGTTAGCGTCGGTAATTTCTAATGCCATATCTTTTATTGTGTAAGAAAAATTGTTGTTGCTTGCGTGTTATGTTTTCTAATTTGCTTCTCCCTCCCACTTTGCCGCAATTGCCTTCGCAATATTTTCAAATTCTTCTTTCGTCAGCTTCAGCTTGGGTTTTTTGAAATCCACGTCGGCCTCGCGGTTGAGCGGGATGAGGTGAATGTGCGCGTGCGGCACCTCCAGCCCCAGCACGGCTACGCCTATGCGCTTGCAGGGGACAGCCGCCTGCAACGCCTTTGCCGTTTTTTGCGCAAATATCCATAGCCCGCTCAGCGCTTCTTCGTCGAGGTCAAACAGGTAGTCCACCTCTTTTTTGGGAATAACCAGCGTATGCCCTTTGGCTATCGGGTTAATGTCCAAAAAGGCGTAGTAGCGGTCGCTTTCGGCCACCCTGTAGCTGGGAATTTCGCCGCTTACGATTTTAGAAAAAATGGTGCTCATGGTAGATTATACTATTAACGTCGTCGTTGGAGAGATATTTTGTCAGAGGGATATTTCGAGCACCTCCAGCTTCATGCTGCCGGCGGGAACGTTTATCTCCACTACGTCGCCCACCTTTTTTCCGAGCAGGGCTTTGGCGATAGGCGTAGCCATGGAGAGCTTGCCCGCCTTGAAGTTGGCCTCGCTTTCGGTTACCAGCGTGTACTCCATTATCGCTTTGGTGCGCACGTTTTTGAGCTTCACCTTGTTGAGCAGCTGTATTTTTGAGGTGTCAATTTTGGAATCGTCAATAATTTTGGCGTTCGCCAGCATGTGCTCCATGTTCGATATTTTCATTTCGAGCAAGCCTTGCGCTTCCTTTGCCGCGTCGTACTCTGCATTTTCCGAGAGGTCTCCTTTGTCGCGCGCTTCGGCAATGGCGCGCGAGGCCGCCGGACGTTCTACGTGCTTCAGCCTGTCCAGCTCCGCGCGGAGCTTCTCCAAGCCGGTTTCTGTCAAATAGGTGTATGCCATGCTAACTACGAATTAAAAATTACCAAATTACCAGTGATGAATTACGAGCTGCGAAATGGTGCGCGACGCTTGTAACGTATAGCCTTAGCTGAAAAGCTGCGCCGCAGCTTGACTGCCGTTGATGTTGAAAAAAATAAAGAATCCCCCATCTTTGCATGGTGGGGAACTCTTTCAATTTTTTTAAAGCGCCAACGATTGAGCTGCAAATGTAGCCACATTATTTACGCAAAGCAACTTTTTATCTTCAATAATTGTTAATATATTTTTAAACACTTGATAATACATTGTGCTTGTAGCCTAACTTGTGGCTGTTTTCTCCTTCCGTAAAAAACCTTTTTTCGCGCTATACGCTTGTAAAACTTGGATTTTTCATGTAAGTTTGCAGCTTGTTAAGAAATTCCTTTTGCGTGATTCAATCCGAAAACATAACCAAATCTTTTGGTGCGCTGCAGGTGCTCAAGGGCATTAACCTGAGCGTGGCGCGCGGCGAGGTGGCGTCGATAGTGGGCGCCAGCGGGGCGGGCAAAACTACGCTGCTCGAAATTTTGGGTACGCTGAGCCGCCCCGATAGCGGCGTGGTGCGCCTCGAGGGCGTTGACGTGTTTGCCCTTGGCAGGCGGGAGCTGGCGCGCCTGCGCAACCGGAAGCTCGGCTTCGTATTTCAGCTGCACCACCTATTACCCGAATTTACGGCGCTCGAAAACGTTTGCATCCCCGCGTTCATTGCGGGCGACGACAGGCGAAAGGCCGAGCAGCGCGGCAGGGAGCTACTCGGCTACCTTGGGCTTGCCCACCGTATGCAGCACAAGCCCGCCGAAATGTCCGGCGGAGAGCAGCAGCGCGTGGCCATTGCCCGCGCCTTGGTCAACAACCCCTCGGTGATGCTGGCCGACGAGCCTTCGGGAAACCTCGATTCGCACAACAAGCAGGAGCTGCACGCGCTCTTCTTCAAGCTGAGGGCGGAGATGGGGCAAACCATCGTCATCGTTACGCACGACGAAGAGCTCGCCAACATGTGCGACCGAAAAATAACCATGAGCGACGGGCAAATTGTGAAGTAAAAACCTGATAAACGCTGCGCGTGCATTTTTTGTAGCAAAATTCTTACTATTTGAGTAGGCAGAATTTAAATTTTACTGTTATTACAGCCCGGTAAAGTAGGTCAAGTCCCGCAGGGACGACACTTTACTAACCGTAGGCTTCAGCCTACGGATAGGGCAAGAGCAACGCGCTCCCTCAAGGACAGTCCCGCAGGGACGGCACTTTATTAACCGTAGGCTTCAGCCTACGGATTTGACCGGCGGATACATTATGCCCTCGTGTCGTAGCCCATTACCCTATTTCCATCCGCAGGCTAAAGCCTACGGTTAATAAAGTGTCGTCCCTGCGGGACTGCCCTTGAGGAGAAGGAGTTGCTTCATTGCCGCAGGCTAAAGCCTACGGTTAATAAAGTGTCGTCCCTGCGG
>JAISLN010000277.1 GCA_031290835.1 Prevotellaceae bacterium | reverse complement strand
CAGAATGTAAAATTTACAGAATGTAAAATTTACAGAATGTAAAATTTACAGAATGTAAAATTTACAGAATGTAAAATTTACAGAATGTAAAATTTACAGAATGTAAAATTTACAGAATTGCGCTAATTCAAAATTTAAAATTCAAAATTTCTACTCGTCTTTCAGGTCTCCAAGCGGGTAGAAGGGCAGCATGTTTTCGGCCATCCAGCTGTTGGCTTCGGTGGGCGATAGCTTCCAGCCCGAGCTGCACGTTGCCACAATTTCTACGAAGGATGTTCCCTTTTCGGCGTAGGCTTTTTCGATGGCCTTTTTGAGCGCCCGCTTTGCCTGCCGCACCGCGCCCGGGGTGTGCACAGCCTGACGGGTTACGTAGGCGGTGCCCGGCAGCTGCGCCATCAGCTCGGAGACCTTGAAGGGGTAGCCGTTGAGGCCGGCCTGACGGCCCTGCGGGGTAGTGGCGGTTTTCATTCCCAGCAGCGTGGTGGGCGCCATTTGCCCGCCCGTCATGCCGTAGATGGCGTTGTTGATAAAGATGATGGTGATGTTTTCGCCGCGGTTGCAGGCGTGTATGATTTCTGCGGTGCCAATGGCGGCGAGGTCGCCGTCGCCCTGATAGGCAAAGATGTGGAGGTTGGGGTTGGTGCGCTTAAGCCCGGTTGCCACCGCCGGCGCGCGCCCGTGCGCCGCCTCCACCCAGTCGACGTCGATGTAGCTGTAGAGCATCACGGCGCAGCCCACCGGCGCAATGCCGATGGCCTTGTCCTGTATGCCCAGCTCTTCGATGAGCTCCGCCAAAATTTTGTGCACCGTGCCGTGGCTACAGCCCGGACAGTAGTGCATTGGGGCGTCGGTGAACACCTTGCTCTTGGCGTACACAAGGTTTTCGGGTCTTACTATTTCTTCCGTGTTCATTGGCTTACGTGTATATCTTGTCTTGAATTTTGTCTTTTTTCGCTATTCGCAGCTTGCTTTCAGCTTTTTCAGCGCCGCTACCACTTCGCTTGGCGAGTGGATAATGCCGCCGTTGCGCCCAAAGTGCGCCACCGGCAGGAGGTTTCCTACCGATAGGCGCACATCTTCTATCATTTGCCCTGCGCTAAGCTCTACGCACAGGATTCCCTTGAGCTGCCGGGCGCGGTTGGCTATTTCGTTGGTCGGAAAGGGGTAGAGCGTAATGGGCCGGAACAGGCCTGCCTTAACGCCTTCGGCGCGGAGCAGCTCCACCGCCTTTTGCCCAATGCGCGCCGATATGCCGTAGGCGGCTATGAGGTATTCGGCGTCGTCGCACAGCAGCTCTTCGTAGCGCACCTCCTTTTCCCGTATTTCGGCGTACTTGGCCTGCAGCTTTTGGTTGAACTTTTCGTGCATGGCGGGGTCGAGCTCCACCGAGGTGATGATGTTGCGGCGGCGGTTGCGCTTTCCGGTTACCGCCCAGCTCCCTTCGCTTTGCGCTATCTCCCCGTCTGTGCGGCGCGGGAGGGGTTCGTGCAGCGCCACCTTTTCCATCATTTGCCCTATAACGCCGTCGGCGAGTATCATTGCCGGATTGCGGTACTTGAAGGCGAGCTCGAACGCCAAAAAGACGAAGTCGTGCATTTCCTGCACGGACGACGGCGCCAGCACAATCAGGTGAAAGTCGCCGTGCCCTCCGCCCTTGGTCGCCATGAAGTAGTCGGCCTGCGAGGGCTGTATGGTACCCAGCCCGGGGCCTCCTCTCGACACGTTCACCACGAGGCACGGCAGCTCCGCGCCGGCAAGGTACGACAGCCCTTCGGCCATGAGGCTAACGCCGGGGCTCGACGACGAGGTCATGGCGCGCTTGCCCGCGCTTGCCGCGCCGTACACCATGTTGATGGAGGCCACCTCGCTCTCGGCTTGCAGCACCACCATGCCGGTGGTTTTCCAAGGTTGCAGCTCCATCAGCGTTTCCATTACCTCCGATTGGGGCGTTATGGGGTAGCCGAAGTAGGCGTCGCAGCCGCAGCGTATGGCGGCCTCCGCAACAACCTCGTTACCCTTCATCAAACGTAGCTCAGACATAGCATTCAATTTTTTTCTACTTGTTCACTTGCAGCAATCTTCACCCTGTACACGGTGATTACGCTATCGGGGCACACCAGCGCGCAGCTTACGCAGCCCGTGCAGGCTTCGGGGCGGTGCATGAAGGCGTAGCGGTAGCCCTTGCCGTTCACCTCCTGCGAAAGCGCTATCACCCCCGCAGGACACGACACGACGCAAACCTCGCAGCCTTTGCACCTCTCGGCGTCCACTACTATTGCTCCTCTTACTTTTGCCATAAATTTTTTTGTTGATAAAAAACAAACGAAAGGGTTGCCGCAGCTGCGCTAAAGCAGCTTGTTCAGCGTTTCGGCAACGACAAACCCCAGATAGTTGCCCACCGCGTACCCCACTATTCCCACCGAAATGCCCACCAGCACCACCTGCCGGTTGCCGATGGCCGCCGCCACCACCGGCACAAACGGCGGAGAGTTTATCAGCGCCACCGACGATGCCATGAACGTATCGGCGTCCACCTTGAGCAGCTTGCACAGCAGCATGTGCAGCGTCAGCGAGCCAAACACGCAAAAGGTAACGTAGCCCGCAATGTAGTACAGCTCGGCGTTGAACAGCTGCGTGAAGTCCACCATCGACGCAATGGTAACGTTGAAGATGAGCACCAGAAACATCCCAACGTCAAACGAGTAGCGCAAGCTCCGCACCGGCTTGATGAAGGATGCCGCAATGCTCAGCGTGGTGATGGCCAGCATGAGGTACGGCACGCTGATTTCGTTGAGCAGCAGCATGGAGAAGCCGATGGAGAGCGCCACCACCACAGCGGACACGCCCAGCGACTTGAGCATTTGCACCATGCCGTGGTGCGAGCGCATGAAGTAGTAGCTGCCCTCGCCGAACGAAACGGTGCGCGAGCCGCCGCCGTCGCCCATCGCCTTGTACTTGGGCAACACTTTTCGCAGCAGCACCTTGCCCGCCGAAAAAAGGAACAGCAGGTAGAAGAAGCACACCAGCATGTCGCTTGCCTGAAGCTGAAGGAAGGTATTTTCCGGCGCCTTCAGCGCAAACTGCAGGGCGGCCATGTTGGGCGTACCGCCCGTTCCGATGCCGGTTACAAGTCCCGCAATTTTCCACATTTCCGGTATGTGCTCATGAAAAATGAAGGCGCCCGTCATCGTCATGCAAACAACAGCCAGCACCCCCGAAACCAGCGCGCGCGACGCGCCGCCAAGCTGCGACTTCAGGTGGCTCAGGTTGGCCGAAAAAAGCATGAGGGGAATGGCAAACGGAATGGCCAAGTCGCAAACGGTGGATTGCAGCTTGCGCAGGCTCGCCAAACGCTCGCCCTCAAGCAGCTCCGACCGCACAAGCAGCCAAATGACAACCGCAAACAGCACGCCTACAAAGTAGGCCATGAGCACTTCGCCTATCTTCTGCACGGGCTTGAACCTGCTGCACAGCCGCAAAATCAGCACCGGCGTACCAACGTATAGTAGAATAAGTATGGCGTTCAACTGAAATTTTGAATTTTAAATTTTGAATTGCGCAAGCGCGAGGGAAATTCTAAATTTTAAATTCTAAATTGCGCAAAGCGGAGAAATTTTGAATTGCGCAAGTGCAGCGAATGTCGTGCGTCAGCCAATTCAAAATTCAAAATTTAGAATTTAAAATTTCCTCACGCTCCCTGCTCCAGCATGGCCTGCGCTACCTTCATAAATCCGGCAATGTTGGCGCCTTTCACGTAGCTGACGTAGCCGTCCGGTTGGCGGCCAAACTTGAGGCAGGCCTCGTGGATGTTGCTCATTATTTGGCGCAGCTTTCCGTCCACCTCCTCCCTTGTCCAGCTGTACTTCATTGCGTTTTGCGACATTTCCAGCCCCGACACCGACACTCCGCCGGCGTTCACCGCCTTGCCGGGCGCAAACAGCATCTTGTGGCCTACAAGCTCGCTGATGGCCTCGGGCGTGCAGCCCATGTTCGACACCTCCGCCACGCAGCGCACCTTGTTGGCGATGAGCGCTCGGGCGTCGCTGCCGTCGAGCTCGTTTTGGATGGCGCAGGGCATCGCAACATCCACCTTCAGCTCCCAGGGCTTTTTGCCCGCAACGAACGTTGCGCCTGCAAACCTTTCGGCGTAGGGCGCTACCACGTCGTTGCACGAATCGCGCAGCTCCGTCATGAAGGCTATTTTTTCGGCGTTCAGCCCCTGCTCGTCGTAGATGTAGCCGTCCGGCCCCGAAATGGCGACCACCTTTGCGCCCAGCTCCGTGGCCTTGAGCGCCGCCCCCCACGCCACGTTGCCAAAGCCCGAGAGGGCTACCGTTTGTCCCGCCATATCCATGCCGTGGAGCTGCAGGATATGCTGCACAAAGTACACCGCCCCAAATCCCGTAGCCTCCGGGCGGATGAGCGAGCCGCCCCAGCCCGTGCCCTTGCCCGTAAACACGCCCGTGTTTTCGCGCGCCAGCTTTTTGTACCAGCCGTACATGAAGCCAATTTCGCGCCCCGCCACGCCAATGTCGCCCGCGGGCACGTCGGTTTCGGCGCCAATGTGCCGCCACAGCTCGGTGATGTACGCCTGACAAAAGCGCATCACCTCCGCCTTGGACTTCCCCTTGGGGCTAAAGTCCGACCCGCCCTTGGCGCCGCCCATGGGCAGCGTGGTGAGCGCGTTCTTGAACGTTTGCTCAAAGCCCAAAAACTTGAGCGTAGAGAGCGTTACCGAGGGGTGGAAGCGCACGCCGCCCTTGTAGGGGCCAAGGGCGTTGTTGAACTGCACGCGGTAGCCCGTGTTCACCTGCGTCCTGCCCTTGTCGTCGTGCCAAACCACCTTAAAGGTGAATATGCGGTCGGGCTCCACTATGCGCTCTATGATGTTGGCCTCCTCAAACTCGGGGTGAAGGTTGTACACCTCCTCCACCGATTCGAGCACCTCCCGTACCGCCTGCAAATACTCGGTTTCGTGCCCATACTTGGCGCAAAGCCTGTCCATTACCTGCTCAACTTTCATTGCTTATGTAACGTATAATTTTTTAAAGTAAAAAAATAATGCCGACAAAGATAGCCCTTTTTTATGAATTTGCCAGCTAATAGGGAAATTTTGAATCTTGAATTTTGAACCGAGCGAAGCGAGCTCACGAACACCTTGAAAAAGAAAACAAAGTGAGTAATTGCGCAAAGCGCGAGCTATCGTGCGCAAGCCTAATTCAAAATTTCAAAGTCCCGCAGGGTAGGGTGTTCATATCTGCGCAATTTTTTCTGCTGATTTGTGCCGAAATCAGCTGATTCAACAACCTCATTTTCACCTAATTTTCCAAACAAAACGACCTCAGTGGCCAAAAAATACGCCACCTGCAACCAACCTCATTAGCATCATATATTTCTGCTACTAAGGTTATTACGTTGCTTAAATGGGGTAAAAATGAGGTTTTCGCCGCCTCCTTTTTTAGGTTGATTTTCGGAAGAAAAATTTCGTTCCCTTTTGAGCCCCCCCTGCGACCATCGGGATGCAAAGAGAGGCGAGGTTTACGCCGTTTCTACCGAGAGGCGCAGCCCTGCGGGATGCAAGGGAGCGGGAAGACGGCATGTTTTCCAGCAAAAATTCCTCGGTACTACCTCGCGCGACAATTTGAAGTGCGCCCCAATTAAGAAGCAAACTTGGAAAACTCCCATTTTTCATGTAATTTTGCAAAAAATATAAACCGGCTATGGCACGCTACTTAGATCCCCGGAACGAT
>JAISLN010000276.1 GCA_031290835.1 Prevotellaceae bacterium | reverse complement strand
GACCAGCGCATCTTCTATTTGTTGGCGGAGCATGGGTTCGGGTTCATCCAGAAGCACCTTGACTTCCAGGTAAGGGGCCGGTTCGTCGCTGTTCCAATCCAAGGTTAAAGGTAACTTTTCCAACTGTTCCAACACCTCTTCCGGGCCGGCTGCCTGTCCGGCAGGAACGGACAACATGGAAACAAGCGGAGTATAGGCTACATTTTCCACAGACTGCAACTTTCCATCGGCCAGCACAACCTCTACCACCCCATGATGATAGTGTTTCTCGGCAAACGACATCGGAACCGGACTACCGGCATAGCGTATATTCTCCTTACCCGAAACACGCTGGGCTTTGTGGATATGCCCCAAGGCCGTGTATGCAATCTCCGGCGGGAATGATTCGGGAGAAACACACTCCAGTCCGCCGATAACGGTACGTTCGCTGTAATCTTTTTCTGCAATCTCCGAACCCGTAGCCTGCAAATGTCCTACGGCGATGATGGCCTGTTCCGGTGTTTTAAGCTTGGAAACGTGTTCCGTTAATTGCCGGTATAATGCTTTCACCCCTTCCGCATAAGGATTGCCCTCGGTCTCTACCACCGGATAATCGCCCTGCCGGAGATAAGGAACAGCCAGGCAAAGCGCTTCCGTTTCTCCCGCCTTGTTCTTCAATCCGACAATCAGATCATCGTAATCAATCTCCCCTTCGTACTTATGCACAAAACCTTTGACCGTTGTGTTCAATTCCTGCAACAACGGAACCGGAGCCTCCAAACGTGCGGCGGAATCGTGGTTCCCGGCCACAACAACCAATTGTAAATGAGGAGAAGCATCCGTCACCCTGCGAATAAAACGGTAGAACATGCGTAGCGAAGCTGCCGAAGGGTTGGATACGTCGAACACATCGCCCGCAACAATCAGCACATCGACATCGCGTGCTTTTATCTGATCGGATAACCAGGCAAGAAAATGCTCTTGCTCCTCCGTACGGTCATATCCAAAGAAATTCTGTCCTAAATGCCAATCGGCAGTATGCAGAATACGTAACATTTTCATTGCAATAACCAGTTTATTACATTTATTTTTTGTATTCCATTATAGAAAATACGGGTTTCTTTCAATCTTTTCCATTTTTCCGCCTCTCCAAGAGACCAAAGTTTGTTGTTTTATATAGTTTGGTCTACAAATGTATGCAATTTATTCAGATCTTTCTAAGATTTCTTGTTGCCTCTCCGACATTTCTCCGACACTTCTCCGACATTCTCTTCTATTTGATCTATTTATGATTGGCATCGTCTCTTATCGTTATTCTCCAAAAGCCTTTTTTATCTGAACCTTCGCGGGAAATAACTCCTTCGTTTTTCAACTTCTGTATATGTTTTTGCACCGCAGACGGATTTATTTGTAATGCTTCCGATAGTTCTTTTCGGGTAATATTCGGCTTTTCAATAATAAGGTCAAGTAATCTGACCACCTGTTCCGAGAACTTTTTCTGACCACCTAAATTATCTTTCTGACCACCTAAATCGTCTTTCTGACCACCTTCTTTCTTATTCACCGATACATTTTGCTCTTCAATAACGTCATTGTTTATATTTATATGCAAATACCTGTTCTTTAGTTCGTTATGTTCTCCGAGCAATAAATTACCAAAGAAACGCATCAGGTATTCCTGTGTGGCATAGATTTTATTTTGAGTGTCGTTGTAATTTGCTCTTACAAGTGCATTGCGGAAATACCACGAATGTTGGGCAAACATATCGTTTTCAACATCAAACCCAAAAGTGCGTAAATATTTAATGGTAAAAACTGCAATTGTACGGGTGTTCCCTTCGCCAAAAGCGTGGATCTGCCATAATCTGGAAATAAAATTCGCAATATGTTCCACGATCTCCCGCTTTGAAAGTCCTTTATAGTTGAATTGTTTTTCTTGCTTAAAATCGTAGTCCAGCGTTGCATTGATCGTATCGGCAGAAGCGTAGTAAACTGTTTTTCCGTTCAATACCCATTCGCTTTTCGTGATATTGTAATCACGCACTTTACCGACTTTCACCCGAATATTCTCAACACCCGTAAAAAGGCGTTTATGAATAGCAAGGAGCTCGGCAGGGCTAAATGTGAAGGTTTTTTCCGATAGAATTTCGGCGATATTTGCCGAAACTTTATCTGCCTCTTCGGTGCGATAGTTTTCTGTGGTTTTACTCGCTTGTTGCTTGTAGTAGCTGTCAATACGGTATTTTACCTCATCAATTGTAATTTTGCCTTCAATGTTTTGCTTGGCGGTTTCAATGAGGTATGCGGAAGGCGTTAAGCCGTCAACCTGCTGCAGGCCGATAGCCGTTTGCCAGCTTCGGCTTTTCTCTACCTTGTCCGGCTCCCCCTGACGGATGTATTCATCAAAATCACTCACCATTGCTATTCTTTTTTTTCAAATCAGCTACCATTGCATCTATTGCCCGCCGCAATTCATTCTGCCTTTTTACAATTTCCGAGATTTCCGCATTTAATCGGATGTTGCAAACAGCTCCGCTCGGCAACAACGGTTTCCAATCTACCAAGTTCAGCTTTTTCGTCAAGCATCGCTACTTCTCAATCCAAATGCGCATGCAAAAATGCTTTTAAAGGTTCTAACGCCGGAGCATTTAAGTTCCAGTGCTGCTCATTTTTGAAATCACGATTTGGGTCTTTGATTTTGTCTTTTTCGGATTTTGTTTCGCCGTGCAAAACCTCCATGTAAGCATAGATTTTACTTTTCTTAGCAGGAATGGTCAAAGGATTTTTTGCGCAAGTGGTTTTTGTTGGCAGGCAATTTTCAAACCTTTCCCAACAATCAAAAACGGGTGCATTTTGGATATTGATGATTTGTTCAAGCAAATTTTCTAGCGCACCATCATCATGGTTGTTAGGAAAAAGAAAAAGTTCAAAGTTCAGCCCATAATTTATTTTCCACTCTTCAATCTCAGCTTTGCGAGCACCAAAGCCACCGCCGTTTGCTGCGAAATCTGCGTCAAAAATAGCAAGATTAATACCACCTTCGGCAGTATTACGTCTCATATCTTCGCGAATATCTTCGCCTTTTTTTCCGCTACTTTTAATCGCAGTCCAACCGTCAGCTGAAACAATATCTCGGAGAGCGCCTTTCGTAGTATATATCAACGGAATTCCAAATAATTTTTCTACATAATGATGCAAAAATCTTTGGTCGGCATTGCCTTCAACAAATATTTTAAACTTTTTCATTAACGAAACTCCCTTTCATTTCGTAGAGAAGATTCCAGCCCTTCAAAAGAACGGCTGTAGGATTGAAAACCTTCTCTTGCAGTATTTACAATAGAAAAAACTTTCACTTTTTCCTGCATATCGCTGTAGGCGTCTTGTTTTAAAACATTTGTTAGCGATTGCAGCATTTCCCAGCTGTGAGTTGTAACGAATAGCTGAATATTGGCGGCACGAGCCAGCTCAAAAAGCGTTTGCCACATTAGTATTTGCGATTTGTAGTGCAGCCCATTTTCAATTTCGTCAATCAGGCAAATAAAATTTTGCTCGTTGTTAGCCGCGATAGTGGCTGCTACATTGAGAAAACGACGGATACCGTCGCCCATTAGCTGTAGCGGAATTCTTTCCGAAATGCCTTCTTTATCAATGTAAATGCCGTTGGGCAATACGTACAAACCCTTTACTGTGCTGTCAATCTTATTCAATAAATTATTTAAAATATGCTCTTTTCTTGCGACAAACAGAGTTTTTAGCTGTTCGGGCAAACCTCTATCTACTGCGCCGGAAAAGAGAAATTTTGAAATAATATCTTCTTTGTAGGTGGCGTTAAGTACTTGCTTAATGCTTTCTTTTTCAAATCGAAGCCAAGTTTTTAATTTTTTTTCCGGCTCCGGCTCCTTTCCGATAGAAAAAGAATACTCTAATCCCAAAATATCGGGGACAGCATTGAGGGAAGTAGTGGATAAAGAATTTTCTGGTGCAGCGGTTTCAATTTCTCTGCTGACCACATTTTTTTCAAAAATTGGAGAAATTTCTACTTTTCGATTTGTGCCTTGGGAGAATTTGCCGATAATTGATGGCTTGCTATGGGTTTCAAGATTGTGGAAAATATATTTTAGGACGCCTTTATTGACGGGCAACCCACGCATAAGATTAACGTTTAAAGCTAATTCGGGATTGGAGATACCGGATAGCAGGAAAATAGATTCCAAAACAGAGGTTTTCCCGCTATTATTTTTGCCCAATAGGATGTTGATTTTGGAAAATCCGCTCATTTCCAAGCTGTCAAAACCGCGAAAGCTTTGTATTTTCAGTGATTCTAATTGTACCATAGAGATTTGTATAAAAAATCCGGACAAAGTTATAAAATATTTTTCAATTCATTTTGCGCTTGCTACCTGTTCAGCGGCATCCATACGGTCATTTCCGAGCGGCCGCGGTTGCCCCACGCGTAGTAGGGGATGAGGCGAATGAATACCTTGTCCTTTTCCCGTTTTTTCACCTCGCGGTACAGCCGGTTGCTCCAGCCGGAGTTGTCCACCGCGCAGGCTTTGCCTTCGAGGCAAATAAGGCTGCTGTTGGCAATGACGAGGGGCGCGGGCGTGAGCCGAATATCGGCGGGGATGGCGAGGTCGAAGATGCTGCGGCCGTTGGGTACGTCGGGCGATTCGAGGCAGTACACCACCGGGCCGCGCTTCACCGCTACCTGATTGCGCGCCTCCTCTACCAGCGGGTTGGCCTCCACCAGCGTTGCCTCCATGGGCAGCGACAGCTCCACCACGTCGCCCTTTTTCCAGAGGCGGCGCAGCTCAGCGTACTGCCCGCTCTGCGGGCGGCTCTCCTCCGCGCCGTTTACCGTCAGCTTGGCGCTCTTTGCCCACGAGGGGATGCGCAGAAAGAGGGAGAACGGCTGCCCCTTTTTTCCCTTGCCAACCTCCTGCACGGTAAGCGCCGCTTCGCCCGTCCACGGGTATTGGCTCACTTGCTCTATCCTGATTTTGCGCCCGTCCTCGAGCTGCGCTTCGAGCGCGCTCCCGCCGTAGAGGTTAACCCACACGCCCCTGTCGGAGATGCTGTAGGCGTAGCTTTGCACCTCGGCAATGGTGCGCACGGTGTTGGGCGGGCAGCAGTTGCAGAGCTTGATGTACTCCTCGCGCTCCTTGCTCCAGCGCAGTTTGATAGGAGCGCTGTCCGATACCGCCAGCGGGTTGGTGTAGAAGTAGCGCTTTCCGTCGAGGCTCACGCCTGCAAGCACGCTGTTGTACAGCGCCAGCTCCAGCACGTCGATGTACTTGGCGTTGCCCGACAGCTGAAACATGCGCCAATTCCACAGCACGTTGCCAATGTTGGCGCAGCTTTCGTTGTGCGCGGTGATGTTGGGCAGCTGGTAGTCGCGCCCGTAGGCCTGATGCACCTTTTGGATAGAGTCGGGGGTGTAGCAGGCGCCGTCGGGCGAGACGCCGTCGTAGAGCGCCCCGCAGGCTCCGGTGATGTACATTTTGCGGTGCACCATGTCGTCCCAAATCATGGTGAGCGATTTGAGCAGCGTGCTGTCGCCCGTTTCGGCGTACACATCGGCAACGCCGGCGTAGAGATAGTTGGCGCGGACGGCGTGCCCCATGGCCTTTTTTTGCTGCCTGAACGGGACGCGGTCTTGGTTGTCGTCGGCGCCGTTCTGCACCATTCCGCGAATGTCGATGAGGTTTTTTGCCAGCTCAAGGTATTTTTTTTCCTGCGTTGTGCGGTACATCTCCACCACGCCCATGTAGTGCGAGGGGCAAATGGCGTTTCGCGCCAGCTCTGCCGAGGCGGTGGCGTAAAATTTGTCGAGGTAGTCGGCGGCTTTTTTGGCAACGTTCAGCAGCGAGGTTTTGCCCGTAGCGCGGTGGTGCACAATTCCTGCCGTCATGAGGTGTCCGAGGTTGTAGGTTTCAAAGTTCAGCCGGTCGGAGAATTTGGCGTCTATTCCCTTGCTTTTTTGCTCAATGATTACCGGCGTATGGATGTACCCGTCGGGTTGCTGCGCCTTGGCAATGGTGGCAATAATTTCGTCCATTTGCCTGTCTGTGGCGGGGTCTTTGGTGATGGCGTAAACCGCGGCCAGCCCCTCGAGCCACTTGTAGAAGTCGCCGTCGTGGAATGGCGGCCCCTGGTGCGCTCCCTCGTGCAGCCCTGCGGCGATTTCAAAGTTGCGGTAGGCGTGCGCCACGTTGGGGTTGCCGAGCGTGCGCCACATGCCCGGCGTCATGGAGTCGCGGCAAACGGCAAAGCGCTCGGCCCAGAAGCCGCTTGTCCAGCGCACGCTGCCCATGTCCACGCCTCGCACTTTGGCAAACTTGCTGTTTGCCGTGTTGACCAAGCTCCGGCTTTGCGCCGCGAGCGTATTGGCCGACAGCGCGGCGGCCAACGAAATGAAAAGAATTTTGTACATAGCACTATATTTTTTTTTGAGCTACAAATAGGTTCCCACTACGCAGGTTTTTTTGTACCTGTTTACCTTTCCGTCAAGCGAAAATACCTCTACGTAAACCACGTAAATGCCCATGTCGGCAATTTTTCCGTTGCTGCACGTCCCATCCCACGACAGCCGCCCTTCTACCGCCAGCGTAGTGTTGCGGTACAACGTCTTGACAATTCTGCCCGCCGCATCAAAAACGGTAACGTTGGCAATGTACCCCTCGGCGGGCATGGCGTAGCCGATGAAGAGCACGTCGTCGCGGCCGTCGCCGTTGGGCGAAAAGGTTTCGGGGAAAAGGTTTACGGCGTCGCTGCCGCTGTCCTCGCGCTCGGAGTAGTGCGAATTTTTGCCGGTAGGCGTGGCAAATCCCGCAACCTGCGCCGCCGAGAACCAACCGGACGCTTCGCTTGCGGGGCGGTTGGGGTTGATGCGCTCCAGCGAAACGCCCTTTGTAGCGGCGAGTACGCCGCTGTGCATTTTTTCGGTGTAGTAAAAATCTTCGAGCGCCGCGCCGTCGCTGCCGAGCAAGGCTACGCAGCCTTCCTCGTTGGGGTACGAGGGCAGGTTGGCAAGCGCAATAAACGCTTTGGGGTTGGGGCAGCTGTACTGCGCGCGCACCACGTCCGGCA